>JBCCKZ010000111.1:0-11656 GCA_039027135.1 Planctomycetota bacterium | reverse complement strand
CTTCCGTCACGACCTGACAGATCCACAGATCGTCGTCGGATTTGCTAAAGAAGTTGCAACGATTCGGCGTCTCGAACTCCTAGTCGTCCACTCCTATTGTGACCTCAAAGCCGTCGGTCCCGATGTGGCGACCGATTGGAAATTGAACCTGACCGAAGATCTCTATCGACGGACCCGGAACTTCTTTGACTCGGGAAGAACACCAGGAAGCCCCGGAGATGATGGTATTGACAACCGCCGCCAAGAGTTGGTTGCCGGCATTGAATCGTTCGGATCGGAAGAACAACCCGCATCGGTTTGTGTTTTCGCGGGTGATGGCCTCGTTGAAAAAAATGCCCGTGCATCGGAAGGTTCTTCCGGAGGCAGCTTATCTAATCTACCCGACTCAGTTCGCCAATTCGCGATGGAAGTCGTTGAGCGTCTGCCGGCATCGCTCGTCAGCCGATGCCATGTACCGACGATGGTACAGGAAATCCTTGGGTACGCCTTGTTGGCAACTGACCACAAACGAGGCCCCGCCTGCATCGCTCGGTTCGATCCGATGTTGTCCGCTGTTCGATACACGATACTTCGACGCGAAGATGGACAGTCTATGAGCACCTTCGCGAAAGCCACGGGCGCTCTCGCCGCTAGCGGCCTTAGCATTTTGCGCGCGCAGATTGAAACGGTCGACAACTACGCCTGGGACTCTTTCTGGGCCATCGATGTGTTACCTGGCGGCCATGATTCCGGCCAAATCGAATCGGGTCGCCTGGATCGCGTGTGTCGAAAGCTAGCGGCGTTGGTGGAAGCCGACACCAACGAAATCCCCCGACCGAAGTCGGTCTGGCAACCCAAGGTTGCTGGGGAAAGCAACGAGGTGGAAGTACTGCCCACCCAGGTCACCTTCGACAACGAAACCATTGCTGATGGGACGATCGTGTCGCTTTTCGCCTATGATCGGGTCGGTTTGCTTGCTCGAATCGCCACTGCGTTTCGGGAGTTGGAATTAGTGCTCAGTTTTGCAAAGATTGATACCCACCTGGACCAGGTCGCAGACGTTTTTTACGTCACCGAACAAGATGGCGGTAAATTGGTCCAGCCGGAACGCATTAACGAAGTTCGAGAGCGTTTAGTCGCCTGTGCCTAGTTGATCCAAAGGCGACTGACCAGACGTGTCATGCTTAAGGCGACAATTCCGTCATGCTCGCCAACCAAGAAACGTCCGTCGATATTCAACTCCATCAATCGCTGGTTTCAGTGTCCAAACGACCAAACGCCGCGGAAGATCCTTTGGGTGATTCGCCGATTGACGAACATCGATCGTTGTCCAATCAACCAGAGGATGACACTCAGGGTGAGCTGTTTGAGACGGATCCTCCGCCTTGGGAGCTAGCGGTCCAGGATGACGTCGCCGTCGCAAAGGTCGTGTTCTCGGAGGCACCTCACGGCCCCTATGACTATCGGATCCCCGATGAACTTCGAGACGCGATCCTTCCCGGAATGCGAGTGAGCGTTCCTTTGGGACGACGAAAGAAAGCCATGACGGGCTGGGTCACGGAAACCACCTATGGTGCGAAAGCATCCAGAGGCCTTCGAGACATAAAGGAGCTACTGGACGATTCACCGCTGTGTGATGAACCACTGATTCGGTTGGTCATGTGGATGGCCCACTATTACCAATGTCCGGCTGGTCAAGTCTTTGAGACTCTCGTTCCCTCGAGCGTCAGGACTGGTGCGGGCACACGCGAAAGAACCTACTACAAGACCGCCAGTGCGGCTCTCGACGAGAAGCTAATCGAGTCGCTCCCGGAAAAACAGCGACAAGTCTTAAGGCACCTGATTGCCGCCAGCCGTCCGATGACCATTCAACAATTGATGGTTGAGGCAAGCTGTACGGCGAGTCCTATCAAGGGTCTTCAAAAGAAGGGCTTCATCGTTGCCGATACTCGCCGCGAAATGGCCACCTCAACGTCGATGAGATGGCAAGTCGATGATGGTGAATCGGAATCATCACACCAGCTCACATCCGACCAATCCAATGCACTTGAGCGAATTCGATCCGCACTTGATTCTGAATCTGGCAAAGCACTGGTTTTGCACGGTGTCACTGGTAGCGGCAAGACGGAGGTCTACATTCGAGCGATTGAACACGTTGTTAATTTCGGTCGCGGGGCAATCGTGCTCGTTCCCGAAATCTCGCTCACACCGCAAACTCGGGGTCGTTTCGAACGACGCTTCAAGAGCGTCGCCGTCTTGCATTCGCAGATGACACCCGCGGAGCGTCATTTCCAGTGGCAGCGAATTCGAAATGGCGAGGTCCAAGTGGTGGTGGGGCCCCGAAGCGCCGTGTTTGCGCCCGTGCCAAGGCTGGGACTGATCATTCTCGACGAAGAGCATGACGCGTCATTCAAGCAGGACACCGCGCCTCGCTATCATGCGCGAAAGGTAGCCCACGCGAGAGCAATGAGCCTCAAGATCCCACTTGTGCTCGGTTCGGCGACACCTTCATTGGAATCCTGGCACGCCTGCCAAACGGGACACGCCGAGTTGGTATCAATGCCATCTCGAGTTGAGAGTCGCCCGATGCCCGAGGTTCAGCTTGTAGACCTCAAAAATCGTGACGACCGTACCTCCGGTGCAATCAGCCGTCCCCTACATCAGGCGGTCTCGGACACACTGCGGGAACGTGGCCAAGTGATCCTTTTGCTCAATCGCCGCGGCTTTGCCACCACCATCCAGTGTCCATCGTGTGGGCACGTGGTCGCTTGTCCCGATTGCGATCTACCGCTGACCCATCATCGCGATGGTGGAAAAGCGGTATGTCACTACTGCGATTACACCATCGCGACTCCGCCGTGGTGCCCGGCCTGTCGATTTGATGGAATTCGGTATAGCGGCTTGGGGACGCAGCGTTTGGAACAAGAGGTCAAAGCTCGGTTTGGTGAAGCGAAGGTCGCTCGGATGGATAGCGACACGATGCGAAGACCGGGAAGCCATCAAAGAGTGCTATCGGCTTTCCGAGCTGGCGAAATCGACATCCTTCTTGGAACGCAAATGATTGCTAAAGGCCTCGACTTTCCGAACGTCCTGTTGGTCGGAGTGATCAATGCGGACAGTGCACTGCACTTCCCTGACTTCCGCGCAGCCGAAAGAACGTTTGGTTTGGTGACACAAGTTGCGGGAAGAACCGGGCGTGGAAATCGCGGTGGACGCGTGATCGTCCAGACCTACTCACCGGAGCATCCTGCTATCCAGGCTGCTTCACAACATGATTACGAACGCTTCGCGAGTGACGAAATGGTCGCTCGGCGAAAGTTCAACTACCCACCACTGGGTAGCGTCGCCCGAATCATCATACGCGGTGCCGTCGAGGAGGTGACCGAGCAAATAGCCGAAGCCATTGTTCAACGCTTGGAGCAAGCCCGTCAAAAGCTCAGCCACGAGATTCGCATCTTGGGCCCGGCCCCACCGCCAATCAGCAAACTACGCGGAAAATATCGCTTTCACATTCTATTGCAAGCCGTCGAAGCGGGACCGCTCGGAGACACGATACGCACGGCCATCGATAAATTCTCAATTCCCGAGAAAGATGATGTGCAGTTTGTGATCGATATCGATCCGATGGACATGCTTTGATTCGATTGAAAAATCAGTGTTGAATACAAGCGAGCCGAGCGTCGCCGCATTATCCTTTAAGTTCCGTTTGTGTTCATCTACGTCGCATTCTGGTCTTATCAAATGATTACTCGCCTTTCAATTCTGCAGGTCGGTGCTGCCCTGCTTCTCGTTGTCGCTGGGGCATCGGCGTCCGGTGAGAGACCCACTGGTGCCCTAGCGGGATTCGCAAATTCTCGCGAATGGTCGGATGCTTCCGGTCGTTTCAAAATCACCGGCGAGCTATTCGAGGCGACCAGTGACACCGTCAAGATCAAGAAGGGCGACAGTCGTGTCGTCACGGTTCCACGTGATAAGCTTGCCGAGGCGGACCAGAGCTTCATCAGCGCCTTCATGGCGGCGGCAAGCGCGGTGCCAGGCGGCAGTTCTTCGGCCGCCGATCCCGATAATCCATTCGCCGGTGGCGAAATGGTCGACGCAAACCCTTCGCCATCGCCCAGTCCAGCCGCGTCGACGAACCTGCTGGACGGCATCCCCATGCACGAAATGCGAGATGATGCGGATAGCGTGAGTATTGATTTCGGGGCTTCTTTTTGGAACGGAAAACCCGTTTCGGCTCGAGAAGTTTCCGACACGAAGAATCGCAGTTTTGATCTACCACTTGCGAAGGAATTCTTTGCCAGCGTCAACATGATGATTGCCGGATCCACACCACGCGCGTTCTTTAGCGTTTACAAAGATGGAGACATGGGAGCGGCCTACACCAAGCTTGGTCGCTTTGATATCGAGGCCAGAAAAGCCATTCCTCTGGCAACCGGTTCTAAGCCTTGGAAGATCATGGCGGTTTCCCGCGATGCGTCGCTACTTGCTTTAGTTCGCATTGAAGGATTCGATAAGGGCAATGACATCGCGCTATTGAAAGTAAGTGAGGACGGAGCCAGGCCTCTCTTTCAATTCAAGGCTGGTGGCGGCTCATGGGCCGAAGTGCGTTACGCGAGCTTCTTGGCGAACGATCGCCTTCTCACCATTGACCAAAAGCACAATTTGGTTGTCTGGAATCTGCGCGATCGCAAGTCGATCTACAAAGGCAATCTCTCGAGCCGAGTCATGGATGCGACCATCGGTGGAAACGGTGAACTGATTGCCATCGCAGGCGATGGGGTGGTCGCTTTGCTAAACGGCAAGACACTTGAACAAGTGGGGACTTTGTCTGTTGAGGGAGGATCGAAGCCCACCATCGCTTTCTCGAATGATGGGCAATCAATTGCTACCTATAGCCCATTTGCCATCGAAATCTTTTCACTTGATGACGGACAAAGAACCCAGCGGATCACTGTCCCCAACCGCAACCCGGGCGCGTCTCTCGATTTCGTCGGCGACGATCTTTTTCTTGGCGGGAACCTCCTTGTTGACACACGCAAGGAACGCCCTTGGTGGAACTACCAGATTGGTCGCGGCCCCAAGGCTGTTTTTGGATCGACGGTGTACCGCCTGTTTGCGGGAGAAAATCAATCGAAGCTCACCGCGGCGCAAATCCCTCACGACGCGGCTCTTCGAGCCATCGATCTGGCAGACCAGGCCGACCTTTATGCGATTCGCCCCGGTTCGCCTGTCGAACTCAGTGTGAACCTATCAGGACTATCCGGCACTGAGGTTGCTGACATTAAAGTCGCGGTGGAGCAGAAGATTCTCGAAAATGGTTGGTCGCTCGTATCCAGCAGCCCCAATCGAATCGAGCTATCGCTTGTACAAGGGCAAACGAAAACTCAAGAATATGTGGAAAGCCGCGGTTTCGGTCCACCAATCCCCTTCGGACCGCAGCCCAGCGGCCCGAAGACTAAAGTCAGCTACCGGCCCTGGGTTCACACCATCAGCGTGAAAGTAGGTGAGAAGGTGGTCTACAACAGCAAGAGCTCCACCGTTGCCCCAAGCTACATACCAAACGCAAAAGGCAAATCAACACAACAGCAAGTCAATGAGTACATGAAACCAAGTACGGCTTTCTTCAAGGAAGCACGTATTCCAAGCGAGATTGTCAAACCCGAGTACCAGAACGGATTTGGCACCTCACGAATGACTGAAGCCGGTCTCCAGTAAAACAAATAAGCCAAGCTTCTATCCTCCTGTTGACGACTTTGTAGATTGACGCGAGCCGCCCCAATCTCAGGAGTCAGCACTTTGATACCCCCCACTTCCTCATCAACCCTAGCCGGATGGCGACTGAGCCAAAGCTATGCCAAGTTGCCAGATGGTTTCCATGCGGAAGCCGAAGAGTACGGGTTCGCTGAGCCGAAGCTGCTCGTCTTTAATCACTCGCTAGCCGAAGAACTCGGACTTCGCTTTGAGGACGCTCCAAAAGAACAATGGGCTGCCTGGCTGAGTGGGCAAGAATCGCCTCCCGGCGGTGGCCGGCTCTCGATGGCATACGCCGGCCATCAATTTGGCGGATTCACCATGCTGGGCGATGGCAGAGCGATGCTCATCGGCGAGCAAACCGATCCTGACGGTGGACTTTGGGATATCCAGCTCAAAGGAGGTGGGCCGACACCTTTCGCACGCCGCGGTGATGGCTTGGCGACGCTTGGCCCGATGCTGCGAGAATATCTCATCAGCGAATCAATGCATGCTCTGGGTATTCCAACAACTCGTTCACTTGCCGTCGTCACAACAGGTGACCAAGTCTTCCGACAAGGCATCGAGCCCGGTGCGGTGCTGACGCGAGTCGCTCGCGGACACGTCCGCGTTGGGACGATGCAGTACGCCGCGGCAAGACAAGCACCAAGCGACGAGACTGATACCGGTGACTTGGCCCACGCCGACCAAATCGTCTTGATGGACTATGCGATCGACCGCTTGCAACGAGAGATAACCCACGTCGACGCACCAGAAAAGTACGAGGCGTGGATTCGCCATATCATCGATAGCCAGGCGAAGCTCATCGCACAATGGATGTCTGTTGGCTTCATTCACGGTGTCATGAATACTGACAACATGTCACTATCAGGGGAGACGATCGACTATGGTCCATGCGCATTCATGGATCGCTACGATTCCGAAACGGTCTTCAGCAGCATCGATACCGGTGGTCGTTACGCTTATGGACAGCAACCGGCTGTGGGCGGATGGAACTTGACTCGCTTGGCGGAAGCGATGATTCCCGTATTGGCATCGACTGACCATCGACCAGATGAGCCTGAAATCGAACAGGCAATTGAAACTGTCAATAAGCTTCTGGGGGCCTATCCAGATCTCTACAACAAGTATTTCCAGCAGGTATTTTCGCGGAAGCTCGGCTTTATTCGGGTAGACGATGATATCACCAAATTGATCGATGATTTGCTGGAACTGATGTCGGACAACGAACTCGATATGACCAACACTTTCGCGAGTCTCGCAAACGGCGCACCTGACGCAGCACTGTCTGACTGGATGAGTTCCTGGAAGAAACAATTGGCATCCAACGGAATCAAGATCGAAGATGCTATCGAAACGATGTCCCACGCCAATCCGAGAGTCATTCCACGAAATCACCTTGTTGAGGAATGCTTGGCTGCCGCCGTTCGAGGTGACATGGATCCTTTCAACGAGTTGCTCTCACAGTTGCAGGCTCCGTACGACGCACCGTTGGAAAAGTACACTGCACCGTCGCCCAAAGACGCACCGCCGTATCAAACGTTTTGTGGAACGTAGCTTTGCAGTTGGTTCGATAAGCCGAAGGAAACTGCAAACGACTCCTCAGGTACCGCACTGGCCATCACGGTCACCCGAGGCGTCGCGTTGCTCCACCGTGCGGCTCATTGCTCTGCGGCAATCCCAAACATTTGAACCGAAGGAGGAGGAAAACGACTCCTCGGATACCACACAAGCCATCACAGTCACCCGAGGCGTCGCGTTGCTCCACCATGCGGCTCATTGCTCTCCGGCTATCCCAAACATTTGAACCGAAGGAGGAGGAAAACGACTCCTCGGATACCACACAAGCCATCACTGTCGCCCGAGGCGTCGCGTTGCTCCACCGTGCGGCTCATTCAATTCGTTCGACCACCAAGAGCCAATCTTCTTCATCGGGGGCGCTAAGCTTGGCGACAGATCCGCCAACCAGTTTTGGCGTCACTACAGTTGCCTCCCCTCCGGTTCGCGGGTTGTAGGCCCGAACTCGGAACTCTCTTCCACCATAAGACTTCAGATCCAATTCGGTCTCCGCAACGGTTGCCAGATAGACAAAGTAGACATTCCCAGGCTCCGCAAGACAGTACTTCGAGTTAGCTTGTGCGCTTCCATCAAGCGAATCCACACCAACCAGCTCATCAGACGGGGTCATCGAATCCAAGTCATATCCACCCTCGCCAAACCAGTCTAAAGCGATCTTGCAGTACTCCCAACTTGCATCTCGTGATCGCCAGTCTTCGCAAACCAGATCATTCTCGACGTACTTGTAGCCAAAGTAGTACTCAACTCCTGCACCACCACCCATCAGATGACCCCAAAGCGTTTGTCGACGGACACGATGTTGGTCGTAGGTCATTTTCCCATCCTTATTTCGACCGTCATATCCTTTGTAGCCGAGGTCTGGACACTGCCCCTCAGAGGCACTCCCGGATTCATCGAAGGCGACAACCCACGGCTTCCCAGAGTCTACCGAAGCTCGAACCCATTTGACCGTTTGCCAGTGCGTGTCCTTAATGCCACTGTTTTGCAGCGATAAACCTGTCAGCCCCGATTCATCACCGAGGAACGGGCGGTACTGCTTGTCCTGCTGGTTGGGAAACGTGTGCAAAACAATCGGATGGTCATACGGATCTAACTCGCGAAGGTAGCCAATCATCAAACGTAGCTGTTCGGTCGTCTGAGTATTCTCCTCACCGAGATTCCAATTCAATGCCAAGTTGTGACTAAAACGAGCAACCAACTCGCGACAATACAACTTCCGTTGACGACCTAGGTCACCGCCATCAAGGGATTCTTTCTTGAATCCCTTACCTGCCTTGTGGCCCGTTGTGTGATCGTCGTTCTCAGTTTCTTGCATCTTGAAATGCAAGTACATGCTCTTGTCAGTACCATGATCAAATACGATTCCCCACTGATCAAGTTTGCTGCAGTCATAGTGAAGCTTGTCATTTCGATCAATGAACGGCCATACATTATCGCCATCTCCACCAGCGTTGTACGTCAAGAAAGAGAATGCATTGCAGCCCTTACCAGAGAGGTAATTAATCGCGCCAATCAAGCCCTTCCCACGCCCGTCTTTCCAGGTCGGATCTCCCTCCCGCCAATCCTTCAGGTGAGCCTGCCAAGTTTTGAGTGGAACCTTTTTTTCCTTCATGCCAACCGTTCCATCGAAATCTGCATACCCCAAAAGGGTTTCCGGCGCATCGGCACCCGCTTTAACAAATCTCTTGCCCGTTCCCGCATGCTTGAGATAGCGTCCTCCCACGTAGGCCAGACGACCATGATGTCGAAATGAAGATTCTGATGCGTCACTTGGCTGGACATCAAACGATCCCGTCAGACCATCGAATTCGTCGATCGTTTCTCCTTGATCGGCTTGATTGATCGCAACATCCTTCCCCCATCGGAAACTCGTCTTGTATGTCCACTTTCCAACACGATCAGGAGTGAAATGCACCCGCCAACTCGTGCCAGCGGAAGCTGAACTGTTCGCGGCATTGCCATCGGCCGCAAAGTACCCCGGAATCAGATATCGACTCCCGTCTTCATGCTCGAAAGTCACACTGAATCGATAGTCAAGAAAGGGGTTGGGCTGATTATCACGTTCGTCGGCGAATGGCCCTTGCACGGTGAGCGTCTGAGGATGCCAAGTCTTCGCAACGCCAGTTATCGAAACGGTCCCGTCTCCAGCGACCGATCGAGGCTGGATCAAGGGGGCTGAGCTTACGGGCGTTGTTGGGCTACCCTTTGAGAGAGTTTCTTGAGCGCTGGCTGAATGCCAGATAGCGGCGGACAATGAAAACAGGGCAATGAACTTAAGAGACATTCGCGATCTGGCGGTCATTTTCTTGATATGTAGTGGCGTCGTTTTGGAAGTCACACAGTCTAACTGACCATGCGTATCGAATTAGGCGACGAGCAAGACTCTTCGAAGTTATTCTGCTTTCATGCTGTTCAACACCTACAAATTCCTGGCCTTCTTTGTCTTCGTGTACGCGATCTATCGCGTGCTCGATGGCAAAGTGCGAACCCAGAACCTCCTGCTGCTGACGGCGAGCTACTTGTTCTATGCGGCTTGGGACTGGCGATTTCTAGCGCTGATTTGGGCATCAACCGCAATCGACTACACCGTTGCCCATCGGGTCGATCGCGAAACCAGTTCGAAACGCCGCAGGGGTTGGCTTTGTTGTAGCATCGCATTCAACTTGGGCTGCCTAGGGTTCTTCAAGTACGCAGACTTTGGAATTCAATCCTTCGCATCAATGATGCAAATGCTTGGGCTCGAACCACACTTCTCAACACTTGGAATCATTCTTCCCGTCGGGATCAGCTTCTACACATTTCAGACTCTCGGATACAGCATCGATGTCTACCGTCGTCGAACCGATCCATCGAATGATCTGATCGCATTCGCATTGTTCGTTGCCTACTTTCCACAGTTGGTTGCTGGCCCAATCGAAAGTGCGAATCGCCTACTACCTCAACTCAATCGAAAGCGAAGCATTCGTCGCCTGAATATCCTACTGGGGCTGCATTGGATAGCCCTCGGCTACTTTAAGAAGGTCGTGTTGGCTGATTGCATCGCTCCACTCGTCAATCAGGTTTTTGAATCGCCAGATCAATTCAACGCTGCTGCTCTTTGGACCGGTGCTATTGCGTTTGCTTTGCAGATCTATGGCGACTTCGCCGGCTATTCGCTCATCGCGTTGGGAATTTCAGAACTGATGGGCATCCGACTGCGTCGCAATTTTGCGATGCCCTACCTTTCTCGATCTCCCAGTGAGTTCTGGCACCGATGGCACATCAGCCTATCACGGTGGCTTCGCGATTACCTCTATATTCCGCTTGGCGGAAATCGCGCCGGTGCCAAACGAACAAAGCTCAATCTGCTCACCACCATGACCATCGGTGGCTTGTGGCATGGTGCAGCTTGGAACTTCGTTCTTTGGGGAGTCTATCACGGGCTCTTGCTAATGTTCCCCCAGAGAACAAAAACACTTCGCAAACGAGGAGATCTGGCATTGAGAATAGGAGAGGGCTCTATTCCTGGAATGTTGAGCCGTTTGCTTCAGACTGTCGGAACGTTCCTTCTCATCACGATCGGTTGGGTGCTATTCAGATGCCCAATGTCGAAGCTAGGTGACTATCTCTCCGGCATGTTCTTTCGTTTCGACCATGACCCACAAATCTTGGCCCTTGTATTGCCAACAGTGGCTGGTTTTGGATTGCTTATGGCATACCACTTTTGGCAATTTCGGAGTGGAAGCCGGCTCGTTCTAATGAGAATGCCTTTGTTTCCACGCGTCTTCGTCTATACCTTCCTTGTTGCCTCCCCCATCACGATTGGTTTTCAGCCGACGTCTTTTATCTACTTCCAGTTCTGAAAGCGTCACCTGGTAACACCGACTGAAGCATGCCCAAAACCGCCTCCTGCCTTCTAGCGATCGTCTTGGCCTTCATCGCCACGGAGTGCTTTCTTCGGTGCATCCGCCCCTTTCCGCTGTTCTATTCCGCTTGGTTTACATCAGGGATTCACGAGCCGGACACAGAGTTAGGCTTCCGTTTCGTTTCAAATTTTCACGGGCAGATGCGACATGAAGACGGCGTTTACAGCGTCCCGTTAAGCTTGGATGCTCAGGGCTTTCGGGTTCCTCAACAAGACATCGATAGCAAAGAAGATATCGTCATACTAGGCGGGGCCTCGATGTCGTTTTGCTACGGCCTAACAGACGAACAAACGATCGCGGCTGTGATCTCGAGTCAAACCGCGCAGTCTGATCGCATACAGACGATTTCTTGGCCAGGTTTCGATCTTCCCCGTGATGTCTTGAAACTGAAGCGTTGGACCGAGAAACACGGGAAGCCTGATAGGCTGATCGTCTGCCTCAAT
>JBCCKZ010000110.1:0-11664 GCA_039027135.1 Planctomycetota bacterium | reverse complement strand
GATTCGATTCGAGTCGGCGATGTTATGAGTGGGGGCTTGGCTTTTCATCGCCTTGGCAACCGCATTCTGGTGCTCCTTGAAGTTCGGAGACATCCTCTTGACCGAAAGCTCGGTTTCGCCTGAATGGCTTCCGGGGCCTGGCAACATCACAACTGCCGGTACGCCCTGGACAAGATGACCGTCATCTGTTCGGAAGGAGGCAACCAGTGAGATACGACGCTGCTCACCACCTAGGGCGTCCCAGGGAATCCAAACACTGTACGAAGCGCCGAGATCCGTTTGGCCGAAGTGGCGGGTCAGTTGTTCTGGGGTGAACTCAAATCGCTTCGTACTTTTGGAGGGGTCTTTTCCATCCGTGTCATCGTAACCATGAATGACCAGTCTTCCTTCGACAGGGACGACTCGAGACTTTTCGTCATAGAAGAAAACCCGGCCTCCAAACCCTCGCGTGGGCGTACGCCCCGTTTGAACGAGAGTATCGGGTGTCCACGTTGCCGCGATTTTCGTCGGGAATGGATAGGGCTCTTCCGGACTTGGAGGTGCCGGTTCACCGATCAGCGGGAGTCGCTGGGCGAAGCTTCGACGATCGTGAGGCGGAGGCTTCACGACGGAACAGCCTGTAAGAACGAAGCATAGAGCTGCAGTCGTTAGCTTTGGTCCAATACTCACTCTTGTTCTCCTCGGCTGGGTGACCAGGTTCGTTTCTTTGCAGCATCAATCAAATCACTCCAACTGCGATCCATGAACCGCTTCTGCTCCTGTTGCTCGCTCACCGGGACACGTCCGCCAACCACTCGAGCCTTCGTTGAACCCGCCGAGGGTTGATTAGGGCTTGAAGAGGGAACAACCGGAACCGCCGGAACGACGCTTGGCGTCGACGAGGATGGTGGCGTTATGTTCGACGATGAGGGAGCACTCATGACCGGAGGACTCTCCATCATGAAGCCGCCATCGATCACTCCCGGTGCCAATACCGAGTTCGGATCGATGCCACTCGATGGGATGGTCTCCATGCCGGGATAGGCCATCGGTGTCGTGAAGTCGTCAACGGTTGGCTGCATGTCTGGGTAGATCGTTTGTCCCACCGCGGGGCCCCAGAGGCCGTATCCACCGCTGAGACCTTCGTCGCCGTGCATCTCGACGACGTCGGCAAGGCACCAGCTCATGCGACTACTCTCAACTTGCTTGACGTATTCCAAGTCTTGATCACTGAAGACAAGCGTCGGGGTCATTACGATGAGAGTTTCCGATCGGACTTCAGTCTCACGATCAAATTTGAACATGTTGCCCACGTAGGGGATGCTCGAAAGGTAGGGAACTCGACGACTGATGTTCTCTCGCGTTTTCTGGATCAGGCCACCGAAGATTACAGTCTGCCCGCTATAGGCTGCGATCGTGCTCTGGGCGGTTGTTTGGATAATGTCATTGATGGTGACGCTACCGGTCCCTCCGTCACTGGCCACGGGAATGGGCGTTCCTGATGTTGAATCAACTTCGGAACGAGTTGCGTCAATGTCCATCACAATCAGCCCATCGGCACCAACCCGAGGTGTCACTCTCAGAATCAAACCAACTTCGATATCCTGTGTTACGACCTGCGTTCCTGAGATCCCGTTGTTGATGACGTCAGTTACTCGAGCAACAAGACGGCCCACTTGGACAAATCCAGGTCGATTGTCGAGAGTCATCACGTGCGGCCGGCTTAGCACTTGTAAGCGATTGGCGCTTTGCAGGGTTCTGAAAAGTGCACTGACGGAGTCACTCGCGGCGCTCAAGACAAGGCCTCCGAAGCCATCGGCTGCACTTGTAGTTCCCAAACCAAAGGTTGACAACGCACGTGGTGCAACCGTTCCGCTACGGAAAGTGTTTCCGATAATGTTGTTCGCTGCGTCAAACGACTGCTGGCCCGCACCATTGAAGTTGAAACCTGGGTTTGCCGCCGGCGTGCCCAGAGCTGCAGACGCAATTTGACGATCGAACACGAGCGAGTCCTGGATGCCAATCTCGCCACCGATCTCAAAAGTGTCGCCAAGCGACACTTCGGCCAAGACGACTTTGATGAGTACCATCGGTTGTCGTCGGTCAAGTTGGTCGATCAGCCGACGCACATCCTCGTAAAGGCGAGGCGATACGGAAATGAGTAGGCTGTTGGTGAGCGGTTCCGAAACAACAATCAAGTCTCGGTCGGGAAGGTCGAAGGGGCCGAGGCCTTGTTGCAGCTGCTGAATCTGCTGTGTGCTTGTGGCACGACTCTGGACGTAGGTTTGCAGGGCGAGCGCAACCTCCTCGGAACCCTGATGCCGAAGCCAAACTACCTCGGTGATTCGATCAGCAAAACCTTGGCCGTCAAGTCTGAACAAGATCGCTTCGACCACTTCGATATCCTCTGCTGAACCACTCACGATGATGCTGTTGGTTCGTTGCTCAGCGCTGAATCGCAAGGGGACAAGTGAACTCTCGCTTGCTCCGGTCGCATCGGGAAGATTGGCTCCGCCGATGCTTGTTCCGATCGTTGCAGCGTCGTCACCAAAAAGGTCTTGCAATGCGGTGGTCAGTTGAAGCGCATCGCCGTTTTCTATGGTGAAAACTTTGACGAAGGACTCGACGCCAGGCGAAGTATCCAGCTGTCGGACCAGTTCAGCAATCAATGGCATCGCTTCCGAGGGAGCTCGAACGACAACCGCGTTAGCCGATTCATCTGACGTGATCACGACACCTTCCAGCACACCACTGCTTAGGACACCGGTGCCTTCGCCAGCATTGATCGACAATCCGGTTGCAGGGACGGTTGCCTCACCAGCGGACTCGCCGGCGGTGATGTCGCTTCCGATCGCTTCGCGAAGTGCGTCGGCGATATCCGTTGCAGCCGAGTTGCGAAGCGTGAAGACACGAATTTCGCTCTGCCCGTCTGTTCCCGCAACATCAAGTTTCTCGATGAGCAGCTCTACTTCCTGCAAGTCTCGTGGGGCTGCCGAGACAATAAGTGAGTTCGTTCGGTAGTCGGCGAGGATTCGAACTCGAGTTCCCAGACCCGGGCGAACCTCGTCTTCACTCCCAGGGCGCGATGTGAAGAAGTCACGGATTCGAGTTTCTAAGTCTGCCGCCGATGCGTATTGAAGGCGGTAGACTCGGAGCCGACCGTTGTCACCAAGCGGCTGATCGATCTTTTTGATAAGGTCACTTAGCGATGAAATGGCTTCCTTACGACCTATCAATAGCAATGCGTTTGAAGAGTCGAGAGAGGTGATGGAGACTTCGCCCTGCCTCGCCGAAAGTACGTCGTCATAAAGCTGGCTAAGGAGATCAGCGACTGCGTTGGCGTCCGCATTCTCCAGTTCAACCACTTCCACTTCTGGTTTGGTGACCTCGCTCTGCTCTTCGATCTGTTGGATCAGTTCGGTAACCCGATCGATGTCTCGCTGGCTTCCTTTGATAATGATGGTTCCCAGCTCGGGAACGAACTCGATTTCTGTGTTGCCAAAGAGGCCGGCACCACCTGCATCGCCTTCAACGCCCGCCTCTCCCTCCGCGGTGTTCGCTTCTGGGTTCTGGTTCTCTTGACTCGCTCCGGCCGCTGGGGGCACGTCTTGCATGAAGGCGGCGGTACGAAAGGGCCCGTTCGACTGTCGAACGCTTTTGTCATCCGTTGCGTTTTTCCCCTTCGCCGTGCCAGGCAGTTCACGAATCAAGCGTATCGCACGCTGAATCGGCTCGGGTTCGGCAGAAACGAGACGAATGAGTGAACGGTTTTGGCCGGTTGGAATTTGGCTATCTAACAACGTGACTAGCTTTCGCCATCCTTCGACACGACCTCCGGTCGTTTGAACTGAAAGCGATCCCATGCGTCGATCAACGGTGACTACACTTCCGGCCAAACGACCGACGGTGTACCGATAGGTTGACGTTGTGCCACTGCGTGTGGTTGTTACTGATGGAGCCAGGCTGGTGAGCGATGCAAGCGAAAGCTCCATCGATTGCCAATCGACTTGTTTGATCAAGTGAGTGAATTGACCCGACTGGGCTTGGTTCGATCGTGAAGCTTGGATGAATTGTTGCAGCAGCTGCTCAACTTGTTGCTGGACACTCGGGGATGCCATCACAACCACCTGGTGATTGCGAGTATCTGGCGTCACTTGAACCGACGGTAGACCTCGTAGGTTCATTGATATTGCCGACGCGGCTTCGCCAGCTTGGCCAACGGGTGTTGGATAAAGTCGAATCGATGGAGCTTCACTGGCAACCACGATGGGGGCGGCCTCTCCGGGAGCTTCCTGGGCGTGAGCCGATGTTGAAATCATGCTGCAGCCTAACGCTGCGACAGTGATCGAGGCCCATCCTTGAGCGAATCGCATCTTCTTACCTTGCTGGTAGAGCTGAAATCAAAACGGTAATACGCAATCAAAAGTGATTACGGATCGGGTTCCATCGCAATCCATCGGCATGATCAAGATTATTTCTGCAATCGGCTTAGCCGGATTGACCTTTCCGATGAATCTTTTTCTTTGATAAACCGCCACTTCGGGTTCAAGTTTCGTTCACTCTTTGCTTCCTAGCCGGCTGATGAGCAAAAAATCAACGCTGTGTTTCACGCTCACCTGTGTGGTGATCGGATTTTCAACAGGTTGTCGCCAAGCGGTGACACCAGCGGGAACGACTCTTGTTCCAGGAACAGGCACTGCCTTGCCACCGCCGACAGCGGGTACCGTTGCACCGACCGTCTTTAGCACTTCGAGTGGAGGCGCCTCGCTTGGCAGCCTATTTGGGACCGGAAACACAAGAGTGACGCCTCCTTCAACGGGTGCCTTCAACGCGAATCCAAGTGCCGCCGCAGTGCCAACGAACTATTCGCCACAGTCTTCATATGTGCCGAACCGATCCATTGAAACCGCCTCGGCAACGCCGATCGGATCCGGCATCGCCCAGACTTCTTTTCAAACATCTGAACCCATGTTGCCAGCTAACGGGAATCCCGGAATCCCGCGTGACGCGGCAGGACCACGAGATGGTGGTATGCGGGTGATTGATCTGACTGGTGGAAGACAAGCCGCAGCACCCGCGGGGCGTCCCGCTTCCTTTGAACCGAACGTACCTGCTTCAGGCTCACTTCGGCCGTTGCCAAATGCGTCGATGCAGCTCGAGGCCTTCCGCGCCTTTGATCGTTCAATGCCAGTGAATCCGTCCGTGCAACAGGCAGGCTTCCAAGCGAGTCGGCCGGCGACCTCTGCCTCGGAGGCTCCGTCCAATTCGGGTCAACTTCAATGGAGAAGGCCCAACTGAGCGAGTTTACTTTTGTCTTGAAAAGAAGTTCGCACTTAAGTTCCCAGCTCGATCGCGATTTCAACCGCAAAGACCATCTCCGCATACTCTTCCGCGGGTGTTGCCGTTGACGCGATGCAAATCAGATGGAAGTGCGAATCGTTCTTTCGGTTAGCGTCCGAACGATCAGCGTCGCTTCAATAGAACAATGGTCTCGCGAGCAAATTCCGCGATCTCTTTGTCTTCATCGCCGAGTGCTGGCTTGAGGGATTCGAGGACTTCGGCACTAGGCTCTTCCAATTGGCCGACAGCTTCAATTGCCTGCCGACGAATTTCCACGTTTTCATTCTTGAGATGCTTCGACAACCACTGCGAAAGTGAAAGCTCTTGAGAGAGCGGGTTATCACCAAACCGAGCAGAGGCCCAACGACCGACCACGCTGATTGCTGATAGTTCGGTAGGCTCAGGCTCGAATACTCGCCCTGTCCTATCGACCCAGGCGAGTGGCGCGATCGCGAATCGATTGAAGTCGGCTGTCATCCGCAACGCGAAGGGAAAGCTCGGGGAAGCCGAAAAGCCAGCCGTCAAAATCAATTGTGGTCCGAGATAGTGAAACGATCCGACCGGACGTTCACGCAGGTCGTCATCACTAGTCCTGGTTAAATCCAAGCCCTCGAGTAGGTTTTGGTCTTCATCAACGAGACGCCAGCCCAAAGCGCCAATGAGTGAAGGCAAAAGGTCCGCATGCGACGTTCGCTCTTCAAATAATCTCGGCTTAAGACCGGGCACGTACATCATTCCCGAGGTCATGTTTTGAGTTGCCGACAAACGCGTTCCATGTCCGATGGTTCCGTCTTCTAAGAAAGCCTCCCCGTGATCTCCAGCTACGACGATCGCGCGATCTGGCTTCAACATCGGCTTGATCAAATGGTCTAACGAACGGATCGCATTCTTATAGCGATTGAAGACAGGCTCTCGCCCTGCATCCCCATAGGGAACGACGAAGTTAAACCCCGAGGCGGGTTGGAAAATCTCCTGGCTAGGAAGACTCGCGAATGGTGCGTGAGTTGAGTAGAGATAAACGATTGCCAATTGCGGCCTATCATTCGACTGGAGGAACTTCTCCGCCGCATTGATACTCCGTTGATCCGACTCAAGCCAGTCAACGGTTTCGGTTTGATACTCGTCGAAGAGTTCTTCGCGAATGTATCCTTCCATTTCGAATACATCCCACCCCTCGGAACCTCCGAAGAACCCGAGTTCGTAGCCCGCTTCGCGAAACAGACTCAACATCACTGGATGGATTGCATCGGCGCGACGAAACCAAGTGGATTCGAGTCCATACATCAAACTGAAGATGCCAATGTTGCTTGAGTTACCGCCCGAAAGATGTTTCTCAAATCGATAGCCTTGGTCTGAAAATGCGTGTACCGACGGCATGATCTCTTTCGTCATCACGCCGCTCTGCAATGCTTCCATGATCACAATGATCGTGTCAGGACGATTCTCAATCGACTCGGGATCTAGTTTGATCGTGTTGAGTTCTTGTTGCTTCGCTTCAATGATGGGGGCGACGGCAAGTCCATGCATTCTCGCCATCACTGCTTCTCGGCCTTCGGGCTTGGGAAGTCCAATGCCGCGGTAACCAACGATTCGAAAGGCACACAAGGGATGGCGAATCGAATGATCACGCATCTCGGCTACCGTACGCTTGCGGTTGCGCAGCGCGGGGATGGCGATTGCGATCGAGACGAGCGTGATGATGAATAGAAGCACCGCAGGGCTGGTTTGGCGTTTGGCCTGCTCAGCGTCAAGTGTCTTGTCTTCCCATCGACCGGCGGTCCATCGCGCTAGCCACTCCGTAATCGCTAGCAATCCCCCGAGGCCAATGCACGCCGCAATGATCGCTGCGATACTTCCCCATGAAAGATAAATGATCAGTCCGGGAACCAACGTGACTAGCACTCGCGAAGTCGTTTCCGAGAGGAACCGCTCGCTCATCCAGTGAAACGTAATCGCGTCGAGAAGGGTGATCAGTGGAACAAGTGACAGTAGGACGATGCGACTTGTGGTTGCGAGTCGAGGATTCCACCGAGTGATCATCAAGACAAAGGCCGAAACCGCGGCAATAAGCCACCACCCCTGTGCGGCAACCCATCCGTAGGCGGCTTGAAATGACATTCTCGTGGCTGCGTCGACGGCGAGTCCTCTTGGATAAAACACTGGAACAGCTACCGTCGCCAACCAGCAGAGGCCGGCAAAGATGACGGCTCGCTTTTGATCCCGCAGGATACGCTTCGAAGTTTTCGTTTCGGCGGGTACAGATGGTTGAGCCGATTCGCTCACCAACCGCGTCCCCAGCCATCCCACGGCCCCCGCCGTCTACTGCGTCGAGAATAGCCGCCTCCACGACGGCGTCCCGCGTTGCGTGCGTAACTCTCTAATGCTGCACCGGCAGCCTGCGCCATGGTTTGAACGAGCACTTGTGTCGCAGGGTGGGCCGCAACCTGTGCGACCTTCTCCATGGCGGTGGGGCCCCACCTTTGGTTGGATTGCATCGTTCGCCATAGCTCACTTGGATCACCGCTGGCTCGGGTGCGTGCGATCGTCCCATCGATATCAATTGAATCAGTAAACAGCGAGCGATCAGAATCAAACTCGGCTGCTCGGAACTGTTCAATCACACGTCCCAACTTGGCAAGATATTCCCGGTCCTTTTGAACACGATTGAAATGCTCGTTGGCGAGGTCGTCTTGCCGATCGAGTTGCTGGTCGATACCGATAACGGTCGCGACGATCTGATCATCTCTGATGTCGACAGTTTGTCTGGCTCGCTTTTGAAGGTCGCGGGAATCAAGGCGGCTGATCATCTCACGAAATTCTTTGATAGCACGTTCATGGTAAGTGCCGGTTGGGGCGGACGCGTCCGCTAATTCTTGATGGGCAATATCGGCATTTCGATTGACGTCTGAGAGTGTCTCAAGAAGTTGATCTCGACTGGTGCGGATAGAGCTCATCGATTCGATATGCTCGGGTAGCCCCACTTCGGCAGCGACTTCATCTCGAGTCGACTCGAGTTGGTCCATGATCACCGCGAGTGCGTTCTGGTCGTCCGCGATGATCTTCTTCATCCGATCCGGTGTCTTCTTTAGAAAGTCATAGGAACGCTTTGCTTTTGAATAATCGATCAGTTTGGCGACAAATCGATCACCACGCCGAGTGAAGCCGCGTTTCGTGTATTTAGGCGTTCCAAACTGGCGGTCTCTTAGGTAGCGGAACAGACTGCTCTCGTCGTACGCCGGTAACTTCTTGGCGGCGTCTTGTTCGATCTCGCCCAAGTTCGCTTCGGCCCTTTCCAAAGCGGCTTCAGCCATCGCCGCTTTCTTGGATAACTCCACATACTTCGCGTCCGCTAGGAGCCTTTGTTCGATCTCTTCAAGAAGGCGATCTCTTTGGCCGACGCCTTCGTCGAGTGCCGCGTTGAGGTCAATCAGTGTTTCTTCAGCCCCCACCCGACGATCCGCTAGCTCCCTTGTTCGCTTTTGAATGGAGTCGATCGCGTCAAACTGTTCCTCGAGTATCACGTTCATTGCTGGGCGAATCTCAACCCAAGTCTCTTCGATGGCACTAGGAGTCAATTCGGGAAGGTAGTACTCAGCTAGACGTAGCATCGCATCGCCCCGATCGCTAACCAACTCGCCTCGGCGAGCATCGACTTGCGAGGCGCGACTCTGTTGCTGCACTAGTTCATTCTCGATGCGTGTGTAGGCATCGGAAAGCTGCTTATTGATGATTGAACCAGTCAGTGGCATGCGGATGTAGCTTGGTTAGAAGAAATACCAAAAGGCTCCGGCGGCTGCACCCAATGTGACAGTTGCCGCGGCGATCCGCATTCGCCAAACCCAAAGATGCGCCATGAACGAATTCATGCCCGACGGCGGATCTTGGTAGACATGCAGCCGGTCGAAATACTGCTCAATCGCTGCTTCGATCTCAGCCGCGGTGACGTCCTCTCCGGACATCTCCGCCGTTCGCAACAACTTGTCGCGGAGATTCGCGCGAAGATCTTCCTGCCGAAACATCTCTTCAGCGCGAACACGGCTATCTCTCATCTCGCGAGCGACATCCATCACTCGCAGTGTTTCCTGCAGCGAGAGATCCCGCATCGCCTCCATGGGATCATTCTGGTCGGATTGTCTTCGAAACGAAGGCGACTCGTTTGCAGGTTGAGATTGCTGAGCGGATGCTGACATCCACGTATTATTGACCAAGTCACCAGAGACTGCCATGCGCTTACCGGTGACTCGCTAGCCGAATAGCCACCATTGTCCCAGCGTCAGCCAAATGGGGATGGCGAGGATGCCAAGTAGAGACGTCGATAGGATTACCTGGATCGAAATCTGAGTGTCACCGCCATAGAGTCGGACAAGGACGATCGGGAAAATGGCTGCTGGCATCGCGGCTTCCATCACCAGCACACGGCGAAGCGAGGGATCCGCAATCATCGTACTGCCCAGCAGCAGCAAGCCCGCGGGAAAAAGGACTTGGCGCAGTGCAACCGCTGCGAAGATCACCCGCCAGCCTTTTTTGGGCGAGAATTGTTTTGAGAACTCCATCAGCATCGCCCCGCTCAACAAGAGCCCTAGGGGGATCGCACAGACTGCAAGCGAGGAGATCGCTTTTTGAAACGGTACGGGTAGAAAATCCTGGTAGCCGGCGGCACGAACGACCAACGCCACAATCGCAGCGATGAAAGGCGGACTCAGAATCGCGGCTTGCCAACTTGGCTTTGAACGGTCGCCGCCCATGGTTGCGCCGCCGCTGATGATCAGGACCCCCACGCTCCAAAGAGCGAGATCCACGCCCGCATTGTGCAAAATCAAATCAATCATTGATTCGGCATAAAACTGCTGGGTTAGTGGATAGGGGATGTACCCGTAATTGCAAATCCCCACACCGATTCCAAATGTTCGTTGGCTAGTGGAGCTGGTCAGGCCGAACACCGGCCCAAATTTGCGGGCAAGTGTGTAGGCGATGGCGAAGGTGAAGCTAGTCCAAACAAACCCAATCAGCGGTGGTAGCCAAGACTCTGAGATCGCTGCGATGTCGTCGCTGTAAAGGATGTTGTCGAGGAAATAGCATGGCAGCATCACTCCGGCAACGAGCTTGGCTAGTGTTCGGTCCGCTTCGGTCGTAAGCCATCCGGCGTAGCGTGCGGCACCGCCAATTCCCATCACAAGAAAAACACCGAGGACGGACAGGATGATGGGGAGCATTTCGGCCATGCTGCCATCATGAGTCATTCCGCTCTTTTGTCCCAGGAGGGACCCGATCAGATCGCTTCGCGAAGATCAGGACGACCGATAGGGATTTGGAGGAGGATAAGGATGAAGATCAAGGCAAAGAGCCTATCTGAACACCTATCAGCCGACTGCGCTCATCCCGCGGTTCACGTCGAAACCGGACGCTAGTGCGTTTCGCCTAAGCTTCGCGGGTTGGCTCTGAGGTAAAGATAACGATGAAGGTCGAGGATTGGGATGAAGATCAATTCTCTGGAGGCACTCGCGTGCTTTGTCATGCCGTCAGCCTGACCGGGCCTAAGACGGAAAAGACTCCACCACTAATACGTGGTTCTTTGACTCTCAAACGCCCTCCAAGCAACCAGCGGTCTTGGTCTTCATCGTGTTCGTAATCTTCATCATTATCTTAAGTTTCTTGCATCATCTTGACCTTTCTTTTGCACTGAATGCCAAGCTTCGATTTTTCGCCGTAGTCGTTTAGCAATCTCTGGATGCTCTTCGGAAACGTCATTGGCTTCATTTGGATCAAGGCTGATGTTGTAGAGTCGAAGTGGCTTGTCGTCCCAAACGTGTAGTTTTCGATACATGGTGGTGTCTTTCCCGGCGTGCCTCAGCAATAGCTTCCAGCCATCAGAGATGCACCAAAGGTATTGCAGTGTTTCGTCCGGATCATCGAGTGAGATATCTTGGATGGCATTGCAAACGCCAAAAACCGCGTTTCGCTTGGACCTCGCTTTCTCGTCCATAAGATTAATTCCGGCGAGGCCATCTGGCGATTCAAATCCCGAGGCGGCAGCGATCGTTGGCAAGACATCGATGGCGTGGGCGAGGTTGTTAACGCGTCTAGGTTGCAACTTAGCCGGCCACGAAATCATGATTGGAGTCCGAATTCCATTCTCATAGGGTGATCCCTTGGAACGCAGCGCGTACCGTTGCCAGAGTTCTTGATGTGGGTCATTGGCGTTCATGCTTGCGGCTCTCCAGCCGTTGTCGCAGATGTAAATGACCAAGGTGTTCTCAGTGAGGCCGCTATCGTCGAGGTGGTTCAGTAGTTGCCCACATGTTTCGTCGAACCATTCGCACATGGCGTAGTACTCCGCAACATCAT
>JBCCKZ010000109.1:0-11744 GCA_039027135.1 Planctomycetota bacterium | reverse complement strand
GTCCCCTTCGAGAGAATTAGTCAAACACGCAGTGTTTGAACACCCCGGAGCTCCGAACACTCTTCGTGCAAAGCAAGAGAAAAATGGGGAACAGAAGATCCCTCGTTTAGACCTCCTGTCCCCATTCCCGTGTCGGAATGACAATCGCTCACAACAGTAGCGAGCAACTGCCATCCTTCACTTGGTCTATAGCTTGGACGCACAATAAAGATGTGAGTTCGAGCGAAGAAACAAACACCCGTTGCTAACCGCGGGTGTGCCACCAAAACCACTGCCATCGAACGACATATCGTTAGAAGCAAGAACTTTGAACTCTGGCTTGGCTTCGATTACATGGACCATACCGGAGTTCATCACGACGTAGATCTTTCCATCGGCAACGACTGGTGACGCATAGTCTGTTCGTCCACCACCCCCGAAGCCGCCGCGACCACCGCCACCGCGTCCTCCACGCCCAAACCCTTCAAAGCCACCTCCGAATCCACCGCCTCCGAAACCTCGACCGCCCCCATCACCTCTTCCCGGGCCTACGTCGTTGCCCGACCCAGATCCGCCGCTTGGAAGACGTTCTTGGAATAGCCGCTCACCCGTCTTCGCATCAATACACTCGACCACAGCACCGCTGATCGAGTAAAGGTGACCATCGACAATGACGGGCGTTGCGTAACTGGTTCGAATACGACCTTCCCACAATGTGTTGCTTTCGGAGATATCTTTCTTCCCGCCGACGCGGATTGCGTAGCCTTCTTCACCGGCCGCGTAAACGACGCCGTCGTTGGCGACCAAACTCACCTGCGCGTTTCGCGAGTTGACTCCATTGGCATACCAACTCAACTTGCCGGTTTCGTTGCTCAGTCCCCAGACCTCTCCAATCACTGAAATCGCGATTTCGCTCGAGCCTTCGTTTTCGACAAGGATAGGCGTCGTCCAACACTCGCCCAGACCATCAGCTGTAGCCCGATGGACCTCTTTACCTGTTTTCTTATCCAGCCAGACGATAGCAAGTGATTCGTCAGCCGCATTCACGATGACGTGATCATCCGAGACAATCGGACTAGCGGCTGAACCGAAACCTTTGAAGCTCGGTTCGTTACCAACGCTTTGATTCCAAATCTCATTTCCATCGAGATCATAGGCGTAGACGCCAGATTTGCCGAAGAAAGCGTAAACGTAATTCCCATCACTTACCGGCGTATTACTTGCGTAGCCGTGGGTCGTCACTCCTGGTGGTCGCCATGGATCCTCAGGCATCTTGGCGTCGACGGTTCGAGTCCAAAGCTCTTTTCCGGTCGTCGTATCGACGCATACCAAATGTCGTTTGAGGTCCTCGATTCTGGCTCGATCGTCTCCCATTCCGTAACCGGAATAGCAAGTCACAAATACCCGATCGCCAACGACGATCGGGCTGGAAACACCGCGACCCGGCAGCTCAATCTTCCACTTGAGATTCTTTTCGGCCCCAAACTCCGTGGGCGCATCCGAATCACTGATACCTGATCCGTTAGGGCCACGGAACCGACTCCAGTCGGCAAAGACACAGGGAGTCGCCAGTATCATCAGGGCGACGTTGGAGAGAAACGTCAACCTTTTGGTAGAGAGAGGCATGGTTGAATTGTTGAGTGTGGGGGGTATTCAACGAAGAATCACTTGGCCTAACCCCTCAAGCTCTCAACGGGATCGCTAAACTCCTAAGATTTTTTACTCATCTCTTCATCGGATTTCTTGGATAGCGAGCCGTGCCTTGACCACTCGAAATACTAAACGCCTTTCGGCATCTGCATGGCTCGTGCTGCTGGTCGCATTGGTGCCCAACAAGGCAAGTGCCGATAGGCGAAGCCAGCCCAATATTGTCTTCATCATGGCGAGTGACCTTGGGTGGCAAGATGTTGGATTCATGGGAGCAGATCCGACGGAAACTCCGATGATTGACGAGCTTGCAAACCAAGGCATGGTGTTCTCATCAGCCTATGCCGGAGGCCCATTCAATAGCGCAACCGAGGCCTGCTTTCTTTCCGGCACTTACACACCGCGCCACAAGATCATTGACAATTCGAGTGCAGCGGACGGCAAAACGGATTACATGCGTCTACTGGTACCGGCCGTTGAGCATCGGCATGTCAAGATCATTCAAGCCGCGTCACGTCAACTTGAGATTGAGCGTTCGCTCTCGCGTAAAGTAGTTTGCATTCCTGATGTCCTCAATGAAGCCGGCTATCAGACCGCACGGATTGGGCCTTGGTTCAGGGGCAGAAAGACACTCGGGTTCGATCACAGCAGCATTGACGGAGAGAATGGTTTAAAGGGAACCAGTGCGATGAAACCCGTTGTGGTTGAGAAGATGACTGATCTCGCAATTCGCTTCATGAAAGAAAATCGTAGGTCACCATTCTTCCTGTACATAAGCCACCCGTGGGTTCATCAGCCGAAACGGATGAATTATGAATTGGTTAAAGCCAACGACACCAAACTTGGCTTTGGACAAGTAAAAAAGACAAGCACCTATATTCCATACTATCCAGGAACGATTGACCAAGTAGACGAATCGGTTGGGCGCATTCTTGAAGCCATCGATGCCCTCGGAATCTCTGAAAGTACGTTATTCATCTTTACGAGTAGCTGTGGAGGTTATCGCGAGGTATCGAAGCTGGCTCCTTTGCGTGGCGAAAAAGGCTCGCTGTTTGAGGCGGGCGTTCGTGTGCCCATGTGCATGCGTTGGCCAGACGTCATTGAAGCCAATTCGAAATGCGATGTCCCTATCACGAGCGTTGATTTCTTGCCAACTTTCGCATCACTGGCACGTGGCCAAGTACCCAGGAGGCAGCCTGTGGATGGAATAAATATTTCACCACTCATGCGTGGTGAGGAAATTCCCGAACGGAGTATTTTTTGGCACTACCCACTGTACGCTCAGGGGACGGGCTTGGAAATCGATTTGCCCGACGGTGGAACTTACTCGTGGTGCGGCTTTCCATCTTCGAGCGTGCTTCGCGGACACTGGAAGCTCATCGAATTCCATGAGGACAATTCGGTGATGCTTTTCAACCTGCGAGATGATCCGGGCGAAACCCAAGATCTCTCCACTGTCTATCCGGATCGAACCGAAGAACTTCGAAAGCAACTTGATGATTGGCAGGCGACGACCAAAGCACCTATTCCGACTGTCAAAAACCCTCGGTGCGTTCTGCCTTAGCGATTGACGAAGACACAGCTGTCTAACGCATTGTCCGGACCCTACACTCGCGTCGCGAGTATCCGGGTCACGGCTCACTTTCCCAATCTGACCTGCGGGTGGTCAATGCACCTATCGCCATCTGCTGTATGTCGGATGCACTGAATCAGCCAGCGGGATGCTGATAGGGCTTGCGATATTCGCGTCTGAGAAGCGCATTGGCCTCGTCGTCGCCGGGCACAGTATGCGTCTCCGGATCGAAACGCAGTGAACGCCCGAGCGACATGGCGTTATTGGCCAAGATGCAAGAGGCGCTGCTGATGTGCCCCTGCTCAATATCGGCGATGGGATTGGAACGGTTGTCGATCGCATCTAGGAAATTTCTCATGTGCCCGCGAATGGCGGACGCCACGTGAAGCTCCAGCCGCCAATCTTTCACATCACTCTGATCGAGTGGGAACTTATCTGTCTCAATGACGGCCTTGGATTCAATCGTTGGCCCGCCGCCTCTTGGGATGAACCGATACTTGTGCACATCCAGTTTCAATGTTCCCTTGGTTCCATAGATGATACCCGCCCAAGGAAAATCAGGATCCGGTGGGCTGCCCCAGCTTCGATGGGTCCAGACGACATTCAAATCATCAAAGCCATACGTAGCTGTCTGGGTGTCGGTGATATTGGCGGCAGAATCCGTATCCACCAGGATGCCGCCTTCGCTGCTGATCTGATCGGGCCACCCCAAGTCCAATTGCCATCGGATCATATCCAACATGTGCACGCACATGTCTCCGACGATGCCGTTGCCGAACTCCATGAATGCTCGCCAGGATCGCGGGTGAACTAGAGGCGTGTAGTGGATTGTGGGCGCGGGACCAACCCATGCGTCGTAATCGAGATTCGGTGGTGGATCCGAGACCGGTGGATTCTGCCTTGCTCGCATGTGGTAATAGCAGCACGCTTCCGCATGAGCGATATCGCCAAGCAAGCCCTCGTTGACAATTCGTTCTTTGGCCTCAATCAAGTGAGGTGTGCTTCGCCGCTGCGTTCCCACCTGAACGACACGACCCGTTCGACGAGCCGCGTCGAGCATCGCTTTGCTTTCGAGCACATCCACTCCCGTAGGCTTTTGCACGTACACATCGGCACCAGCTTCGACCGCAGCAATCATTGCGAGAGCGTGCCAATGATCGGGCGTACCGATTAAGACAATGTCCAGCTTCTCGTCGGCAAGCATGTCTTTGTAGTTGGCAAAAGTCTTAGGCCGCTTCTTGCTGGGCTGGCGGCTTTCAAAGAGATCGGCCGCTTCTTTGAGCATTTTGGAATCGACGTCGCAGAGCGAAACCACTTCGACGGGCTCAACATTGAGAAGCTGGAGTAAGTCGACCTTTCCATACCAGCCACACCCGATCAAACCAACTCGTCTGGCACCGCCCGAAGCCGCCGCGTGGACAGCACTCTTTGCGGTGGTCGCGGCAGCAGCGGTGAGAGCGGTTCCGCGAATGAATTGACGACGATCCATGTGTATCGAAAGGGGCTGGGGTAAAAAAAGATACCGAAAACGCGACGCGGCATAGATTGAGGCACAGTTTACACCGCCCATCGCTTCGGTGTTCAGCCCGCCATCGATGACCGATCGGCTTCATTCTCTAACGCGAGTGCTTTTTCGATCGCCCGTTCAAACTCGCCGTCTGACATTTCAAGAACATCACGCAACTCCGAGAGGATCGCTAGCCTCTCATCGGAAAGATCACCATCGGCCGAGGCGGCCAAAAACAACACTTGGATTGCCTGCTCTCTTTGCTTGTTGTCCCAACGTTTTCCCACGGTTTGAACGTAGTTTACGGGCGTGATCTTGATCGACCGAGCGATGGAACAAAGGCGACCGAGCTCCTCCCGTTCGACTTCTTGCCCAAAAACAACTTGGAACACGTCCTGCAGTGAACTCACCTCAGCCTCCGTTCCCGATCCATCGCTGATGGCCAGGAGCATAGCTGCACGCAAACATTCCGCCGAGAACTGCTCTTGTTTCGCCGCCTCGTGACTTTCCTCGTCCATCTCGAGCACACTTTCGTCCCATCGAGACTTGCAAGTCGTGCAGCGAACAAACAATTCTGCCGCACCAATGGGTATGGTGGGAATGAAATAAAGCGTCAAGAAAGGCCTCGTTGCCCGGAGCTGATATCCGCGACGCGAGCTGCAGGTCGGACAATAAAAGTCACCGGTTTCGCGAGTCCGCGACAAATTCATCGTGCCGATCAAAATCATATTGCCCCTCCACCCTCTGAAAACTCAAACGAGAAATTAAACGACAAATCAACGCGTGAAAACGCATGGGAAACTAGTCCGATTGTAGAGGTTGTGTCTCCACAGACGAATTACCGAAAGATTACCTCCATTGTTATCCGGTTTAGCTCGTTATGCAGTCGGCAATCTCCAGCGTCCGAACCAGCACACCGCTGATGACGAGTCGTTTGATGAGCCAGCTGAACTCAAACCAGATTCAGCTACAGGATCTCTACGAACAACTCAGTACGGGGCGACGCGTCAACCGCGTCAGTGACGATCCAGCTGCCGCCAACCGAGCGATCTCGCTCCAACGATCCGTTGCCAGAGCTGAGCAATTGCAGCGAAATGCAGGGGCGACGGCCGCTCTTAATGCTAGTGCTGACACCGCACTGGGACGCATCGACAACGCTCTCATTACCGCCCGAGCGACGGCCACGGAAGCTGCCCAGAGCATATTGTCAGAGGACGAAAGAGCCGCGTTAACGTTCACTCTGGACGAAGTCATCGACAACGTCGTGGCGGCTGGCAACCAAGTTTTCAATGATCAACAACTCGTTGGTGGTGCGTTGGCAACGACCCCCGCATTTGAGTTTGCTGATTTCGGCATCCGCTTTAGCGGAAATGCGTCAATCGCAAACGCTCGTTTGGGCTCGGGAAACCCGCTGCCCATCAACGTCAGCGCTTCGGAGGCATTGGGAGCCAAAGCAATCATCGAAGAGGGCGAAATCCTAAAACCAGACGTCAGCCGAGACACTCCCGTCAACCAGCTCTTCGATGGAGACGGCTTCGGGGGTGGAATCATATCGATCGCGGGAAACACATCGACAGTCGATATCGATCTGTCGCCAGCACGAACGGTAGGGGACGTGCTCGATTTGATTCACAACCAAATTGTCGATGATCGACGGATCTCGGCCTCGCTCGATGGCAACTCAATCCGCATCGAGTTCTTTGATGGGCTCACTGGCGTACTTTCCATCAATGACCTTGCCGGCGGATCCGCCGCGGGTCAACTCGGAATTGAAAACCCTTTTGGTTCTTCGGCACCTCCGCTTATTGGTGTCGATCTCGATCCACTGGCGTCGAAACAGACCAGCATCTTCGACTTGACCGGGGGCGTTCAAACGACGCTTAATAACGGAGTCCGCATCGAAGTTGGCTCCCAGGTCTATGCCGTTGATCTATCCGAAGCGGAAACACTCGAAGAGGTGGTAATCGCGATTAACCGAGCCGCCCCCGATGTAGAAGCGACTATCGACGATTCAACGGGAAAGATTCAAATCACTTCGTTGCGATCAGGCGTCGATTACAGCATCGGTGAAAATGGCGGCACCGACGCGGCGACACTCGGGATTCGCACCGGAGGAACAACACGACGCCTCAGCGAGCTTAGTGACCTCGACAACTTGATTCTTGATCCAAACGATTCGGAAATCTTCATCGACCGTCCCGATGGAGTGACTTTGGAATTGAATCTGGAGGGTGTCGACACCATTGGCGATGTACTTCTCGCCATCAACACTCATCCCAATAACACCGCTCCCGGAAACGTCACCGCGTCACTCTCGGCAGTCGGCAATGGTCTGGTGCTATCCGCGGACACGGGCGTTGGAACGCTGCAGATTCGAGGAACCGCCGACTCGAATGCAGCATCGATTTTGGGCCTGATTCCCGAAGGTGAAACGGTTACCGTCGCAACCAGCAATGGCACCACCGATACGATATCCGGCATTGACTACAGCCGGCGAAGTGCGGGGGGGACTCTTGATACACTCATTCGTCTTCGGCAAGCCGTCGCGGATGGAGATGTCGAGAAGATCGGTCGATTGCAAGACCGATTGGATCTCGATTTTGACCGAGCCAGCAACACTCGGGGTCGGGTTGGCGTGATGAGTCGAACCGTCGAAACCCTTCAAAATGCGGCCGCTGACAGCAGCATCGAGCTGCAAGCCCAGCTCTCCAACGAACTTGACGCCGATCTTGCAACCGTCATCAGCGACGTGTCGAATCGCCAATTGGCTCTACAGGCGTCAATGCAGATGATTGGGCAAACCGCTCAACTGACCGTGCTCGATTTTCTTTGATTGGATTCTGAGGTCTGAAACGCCGATAAACGATTTACCGGATATCCCGGTTTTTCATCGCCGTGCAATCACTGGTCGCTCTGATGCGTATTGAAACCCAACGTTTTGGAACCTTGACGATCAATCCCGATCATCTTTTCCTGTTTCCTCAGGGCTTGATTGGGATGGAAACGCTTCGCCAGTGGACGTTGATTCCGGATGAGCAGAACGAGTCCGTCGCCTGGCTGCAAAGTGCCTCCCAGGCCGACCGAGCACTTGCCTTGGTGAGCCCGAGAGCATTCTTCGAAGATTATCGGGTGAGGGTTAGCAAAAGGGATCTCACGACTTTGCACATGAGTCCTGGATCCGAGCTATTTATCATGACGACCGTTGCCGGACACGTGGGTCGTTTGACAACCAATCTTCGCGCGCCGGTCTTGCTCAACCTTGATCGACGTTTAGGCATCCAAGTTGTCACCAGTGACGATCAACCGCTCCAAAAGTCACTTCCGCTCCGCATGAAAGCCTCGAGTCATCTACTTCCCACAATCGAGGCAAGTCACGAGATCCGTCGAGCGGCTTGATTGATCGCATGGCAAGGCCTTGACACAAGGCCGCCCCGTGCAGTCACACCGCATTCAACCGAGATCAAGAAATCGATTGAAGGCTCAGCTGATGGAGTATTTCCGACTTTGGCTAAGAGAGCTTGAACTCACAAGTCATGCGGATGATCCGTCCAGATCGATCAAAAAGGTCTTTGCTGAGAGATCGGTCTAAAACCTTGCCATCGATGGTTTGATTGCTTCCATCAGCCAATTGGATTGTGATTCGGTCTCGATCGGCAGCTTGATAAAGCACGGGCACCTGGCAGATGGTGAATGCGAATCCATCTCGCGGAACAACGACCGTTTGCTGCTGCCCTTTGATGTCGTAATAAACGAACTCGCTGGACTCATCCAACAGCTCGTTTGAATTGAATAAGTCGAGGCGAAATTCGACACAGCCCCTGGCGACGTGGATACCCACCTCTGAGAAACGAGCCAGGATATCCTCTTTGACTTGGCCAGTCATTCCCGGCTGCTTCACGCCCGCTTTTTCCGGCGTATGCGAATAGGCATCTGAAGGAAACGCGCCGTAAGCATCCGGCGATTTTTCAGCGCCGATTCCTCGTCGGATGTCTTCGGCTCGAACAGCGAGCTGCTCAATGACTTCGCTCGGCTCATCCTTATCGATGGCCCAAAAGAAGTTCTCGGTCACCGCGAGCCCAAGTTTCGAGACCATGTGCCAATAAATTGAACCGAGTCCCTCGTAACCAAAGAAGGTTCCCGATCGCCCCGTGAACTGTCGATGACCAAAGGTCTCTACAAAAGTTGAGCACAGTCCGTCGCCATGGCTCTTCAACTCCTCTCGGAAACGTCCGTCGAGCTGGTGCAGAGCTTCGCGAAGATCGGCCGAGTTGCGGAACCCGCCGTTGAAATGCAAGCCGCCGCAAATATCTCGTGCAACGATCGACGTATCACCCAGCTCAAGCAGCTTGCCCACTAACGGATTGTCTTCTACCAAGTCATCAGGAATCGTGTTCTTCTCGAGGAAGCGAGGCAGCTGACGATCCGGATAGAGGATATAGCTGTGCTGATCCTCGCGGTACAATCGACTTTCTCGGAGTGCTTCGAGCAAATCAACCGCTTCGGCCCCCGATAAAAGACCAGAGCTCAAAACGGCAACTTGACCTTCAAGCATTTCATAGAGGTACTCGACATTGAGCTGATCGTCTTGCCAATCAAGCAAGTTGTAAGAGTGATAGAGACCGTCGGATCGCCTGTTATGTTTGATCGTCGCCTTCAACGAAGACTTGGCGATCTTGAACAACTCGACCACCTGCCTGAGAGAAACGGTCTTCTTACCTCCACTGAAACCAATGCTGTATAGCTGTCCTCGGAACTGGCTTCCTGCTCGTGAGAGCGCCTCAGCGATCGCCGATCGTTGCTCAGAATCCAGAGTCTGTTGCAATGAATCGGCATGCTCGAGCAACGCTTTACGAATACGTTCAAGAAACTGCGCTAATTCAATTGAAAGCTCGACTTCAGAACCGTCGCTTGACGACAACCAAGCCTCGAGAAAATCGAACCAGCGATAAAGATAGCATGTCGTGACCATCGACAAGCCATTGCCCACCAAGGCATTGTTGGCATCGTTCCATTCTGGTCGCTGGGTATTGAGCCAAATACCACCATCGGGAATGAAGTTAGATAACTTCGATAGAGAAAGCGTTAGTAACTTTTCCAGGAGAGTGACGCGATGAATCTCACCATGTTGATTGCACAACAATTTCCCGTCGCTACCCAGTTTCGAAACTCGGTCGCTAATCTCACTCGCTAATGCCTCATCAAACACAATCGTGTCGTGCGGATTTGATTTGATGGAATCGAAATCTTTGATTCGATAGGGAACGTTTGCGTGCGTGAAGACTGATTGCGAAAGCAAGTCATCCAGGTTCTCAGGCCAAAACTTTCGCGACCATTCCAACAACTTGAGCAAATAGATGATCTGATGGTCACCCCAATAGCCAATGTTCGACCAGGGATCATTCGGTTCAGGTTCTTCCCACTCGAATCCCTTCTTGGTGACTCGGTAGGGGTTGTATCCATCGGCCGTCGTCGCGTTGACAAACCTTGAGATCATCGCCGTATTGAAAACCGGAAAAGAAACTCCCAAGGCTTCCCAGTTCTGGAAGATGTCACGCCAATTGCCTTGGTAGTCGAGATTCGATGAGCCGTCTTCGGATACCAATTCGATCGAAAACCGATTCCAAGGACGAGTTGGATCGCCATGCCTTCGACTGAAGGCAAGCGGCAAGTACTCCATCGTGAGGCGAGTTAAATCAGGGTCCTGGCATGCATGAACTCGCGACTGAAGCTCATTCCAATTCAAATCCATAGGAAGGGAATTCAACGCGTCGCTATTCCTATGGAAAGCCTCGCGATTGAAATTTTCCAAATGAGCCAAGAAGTCATCCCGATCGATCGAATAATTGTCGAGTGGGATTCCACCTCGCATCACGTTGAAGACGGTGTTTGAGAGGTGGCGGTTGACGCGTTGCCGATTGTTCCCGCATTGCAAGCCATCAGACGATGAGACGATCTTTAAGAACTGCTGCTCGCTCTCTTGGATATCTTCTTCAATCGCCGCTCCCATGTCAGGCGAGTTCCGAAGCCGCTCATCCAACTCGATGACTTCCGAATGATCTTGTGCGAGTTCGGCTACCACGTGCCAATTCTTCTGTTGCTTGCCCGCAAGAGAAAGGCTTTGCGTCAGCAGGAATGCCCCCGGCTTACCACGTACTTCCGTTTCAGTCTGGACATAAGCACCATCTCGGTACGATCTAACCTGATCAGTGGAAAGCAGAATCTGCTGCGGATCGAGGCCTGACTGCCAAATGACCGTGGCCTTGAGACCCTCACTCGGTTCGGCGCGATCCGTCGGAATCGATGAAAGGTAGAATAGCGAAAGGTTCGACCCCTCAACGAGCTCGCTCTTCTTGTAGGCGTTTGCCAGGTTGCTAAACCGCATGGTGAAATCGCTGCCCACACCATAAGGCAATACGTTTTGCAAACCATCAAGCAACTCAAGTGACTGATCATCATCACGGTCGTTGATCAACGTGCAAGATCGCACAATTCCAAACCGACCGCTGAAAGCCCACCGATAGCGAAATGTGAGGCCAACATCCTCGTTGACTTCTTCGAAGATCAGCTTGTTGCCCAGCGGCGTCTTATAGAGGTGCCGACGAATCCCGCCGGATTCGATTCTTTCTGCAAACGGCTCCCAGATTTGCCCATTTGTCCGGATCAACGTCTTGGAGCCCGTATACCTACGCGCTGCCGAGATTTGGTCATCGGCGGCGTAGGGAAAGAGAGCAAGATCTGGATTGCGACGGCCCGCGGTCAACGCACCGTTGCTTGAGACAAACATCCAATGATTACCAGCCCCGACCAAAGACATGAAGAAGTCGGGCATCAGATGGCTATTGCCAATTCTGAAATAGGAATCTCCGTCGCATAGGACGTATTCGCCAGTGACTTCAAAGGGTTCGAGCATTAAATCTTCCACAGTGACATCTCCATCAAGTTTGCGTGGCGTCTCAGGCTGAAGCCAGCTTGCCACGTCTGTTTTCTAACTCGTTTCGAATTTCTTTAGCTTTCGTTTCGGTGATCTCGTAGGTGAGC
>JBCCKZ010000108.1:0-11779 GCA_039027135.1 Planctomycetota bacterium | reverse complement strand
CCCTGGCGGTGGCATCAGCGTCACTCGAACAACGCAAGCAACGGTTGAGGAACTAACGTATTCGGGTGTCGATGCAATCGTGTTGGTTGCTGGGAACTCTGATGACACCGTTCTGGTCGATTCATCATTATCGATTGACGTGGTAGTCGACGGTGGGGATGGAAACGACACGATCACGGCTAGTAGCGGTGATGACTACCTGGATGGTGGAGACGGTGACGACATCATCTTTGGTGGTCCCGGACGTGACATTTTGGTTTCGAATGTAGGCGACGACTCGCTGTCGGGTGGTGTAGACGACGACGAGTTTCGTATCGGCGGATTTAGTGATAAGACGCTGATTGATGATAGTGGTATCGACTCCATCGACTTCTCCCAAGTGCCGGCCTCTTCGATCAACGACGAAGGGGTTACGTTGGATCTTGCGCTCGATGCTGGTGAGGTCCAAGCGGTTCGTAGCGATGGAAATGTCTCGCTAACAGGGACGTTCGAGAATGTAACTGGCACGTCGTTTCGCGATGACCTTCGAGGTAACAACCAAGACAACTTGCTATTCGGCGGTCCTGGTGATGACAGCGTCACTGGCGGTGACGGCAATGATATGGTCTATGGCGGTGACGGCGATGATATTGTCAATGGCGGCGGTGGCGGCAATGACCTCATCTTTGGTGGGCCTGGGCAAGATGTCGTTACCGGCGGCGATGGCAACGACATGGTCTACGGTGGCGAAGGTGACGATGTCGTTAGTGGTGGCGGCAGTGGTAATGATCTTATCTTTGGCGGGCCAGGTCAGGACAACGTCTCCGGTGGGGATGGCAACGACATGGTCTACGGTGGCGAAGGCGATGACATCATCAATGGTGGCGGAAGTGGAAACGACTTGATCTTTGGTGGATCGGGTGATGACACGGTTACAGGAGGTGATGGCAATGATGTGGTCTATGGTGATGAAGGCGATGATACCTTCATTGGCTCGGCGGGAAATGACTTGATCTTCGGTGGTCCTGGATCGGATACGGTCATTGGCGGTGAAGGCAATGAGATTGTTTATGGTGGTGCCGGAGACGACAACATCGACGGCAGTGAAGGAAACGACCTGATCTTCGGCGGTTCAGGTGATGACACGGTCACGGGCGGCGATGGTAACGCGGCTATCTATGGAGAGGCCGGTGACGACACGCTTGAAGGCGGTGAAGGCAACGATCTTATCTTCGGTGGTCCAGGTGAAGATATTGTCAGCGGAGGTGAGGGCAACGATATCGTTTATGGTGGCGGTGGCGACGATAACATCACTAGTGGCTCGGAGGGTAACGACCTGATCTTTGGTGGGCCTGGTGATGATACGGTGACCGGTGGTGATGGTAACGAGTTGGTCTACGGCGGAGACGGTGATGATGGTATCTCGTCCGGTGGCGGTAACGACTTGATCTTCGGAGGTGTTGGAGATGACACGGTCAATGCTGGAGATGGCAATGACGCGATTTATGGTGATCAAGGGCGTGACATTATTTCGGCTGGCGAGGGCAACGACCTCATCTTTGGCGGGCCGGGCGACGACGATATTTCTGCAGGTGATGGAAATGACATGGTCTTCGGTGGATCGGGTAACGACTCGATCACCGGGGGTGCAGAAGGTAATGATTTAATTTTCGGCGGCACCGGCGATGACACCGTGACCGGTGGAGACGGCAATGAGGTTGTCTACGGCGAGGCGGGGGATGATTTCATTCGAGCCGGCGATGGTAACGACTTGATCTTTGGTGGGCCCGGCATCGATGACATCAGCGGCGGTGATGGGAACGATGCGATTTATGGTGATGATGGTGATGACGTCGTCACAGGATCGTGGGGTAATGATTTGATCTTCGGCGGCCCGGGCGATGACACCGTTAACGGAGGCGAAGGCAATGAAGTGATTCATGGTGGCATTGGCGACGATCTTATCGCAGGTGGCAATGGCAATGACATCATCTTTGGTGGTCCCGGAAATGACGATTTGAATGGAGGCGACGGCAACGACGCCATCTATGGCGACAGCGGCGATGATCGGATTACGGGATCGTGGGGCAATGATCTGATCTTTGGTGGGCTCGGTGACGACACGATCACGGGAGGTGAGGGCAACGAAGTGATCATCGGGCAGGAAGGCGACGACATCGCAACGGGCGGTGGCGGTAATGACTTGTTATTTGGTGGCGAAGGTAACGATCAGCTCTCAGGTGGCGCGGGCAATGACGCCGTTCATGGGGATGCTGGTGATGATACGATCGATGGTTCTTCGGGCATCGACGTCATCTTTGGTGGTGATGGCGATGACAGTATCACTGGTGGCGATGGCCAAGAGACCATCTTTGGTGGTCTTGGTGATGATTCGATCGTTGCCAGTATCGGAACTGACATTCTTGTCGGTGGCCCCGGAAGTGACACCTTCTTGCTGACCACTGCCGTTATCAGTAGCGATGAGTCGGTAACGATTTTTGGTGGCGAACAGGCGGCGTCTGATACAGATCCCGATCGTTTGATTGGATTGACTGACACCAATCTCACGTTGACCAATACGACCATTCGCATCGGAGGTTTGGGCGATGTCAACTTTAGTGACATTCAAAATGCTCGTTTGATTGGTAGTCCCAACGATAACATCTTGGATGCTTCAGCGTTCTCCGGCGACGTTGTCATGATTGGTGGGGCTGGCAACGACCAACTCATCGGCGGTGGCGGCAATGATGATCTCAGCGGTGGAGATGGGAATAACCAGTTGATTGGAGGCGCCGGCGATGACATTGTGCGTTTTGAAGCTGGTGATCAGGGGAATCAGACTGTGGTTGAGGCAAACGGAGGGGGATTCGATACACTCGATTTCCGACTGCTTAACTCTTCACTGACGATCGATCTTGCGCTTAGTAGTCCCCAGGAAGTGAGCGCCGGCTTGTTTGTGACGCTTGTTGATCCGGGGAACTTTGAGGGGGTTGTTGGTACGCCAGTGGATGATCAGATCCGTGGCAATGCTGCGAACAATCGTTTGGTAGGGCTCGGTGGTCTTGACCTGCTCGATGGTCGCGCAGGAGATGACGTGCTCGAGGCTGGTGGGCAACGACTTGTTCTTCTCGACTTTGATTCGCAAACTGACGCTGAGGACCATGTTTACACCCAGGCGGAAAGAGATGCGATTCTCCAGCGTCTAAGATCGGATTTCGAATTATTCGACATCTCGATTGAGATTGCCGATGGTACGTCAGCACTGCCGGTATTGCCATTTGTGACCGTGATCTTCAATGCTGGGATTGCCAACGATCGAGAAGACAACGTGGTTGTCGGAGGCGTCGCGCCGCGGATTGGTTTCCGCGAGCTGGCCGAGGGCGGCACGGTCTTAGTGAACGCGGGTAGCTTCATACGCCCGGATGAGTCGCCGCAGCCACAAGACAATCGGCTGCCGGGTACGCCTGAGAACTTCATTGCACTCTCGAGCACAATTGCGGGACATGAGCTGGGCCATACGTTTGGAGTTCGGCACCTTGATTCCCATGGACTGGTTGGTGAAGGAGTCTACGATCGGACATCGAATCGCGGATTGCTTCCTTCGATCAATCTTCCAACCAACGCGGATCTCACCAGCGAACATTTGATTGCTTCGCCGAACTCGGTGGGTACGACGATGGCCAATGCATTCGGTAACCCAAGGTTAGGGACTCGTGGGGCAATTAAGTTCGCATTCGCTGAATCGGGTCGGGCTGTGGTTGAATCTGATAGCGAGAAACAAGCCAATCCAAACTTTAGCGACCTCGTGCAGTCGCTAGGTGTCTTGCCCAGTCTTTCGGTTCCCCAAACGGATCCATTGCAAGGCGATGATTATCACAACGTGAGTGCGATCAGCGTAATTGGGCAGATCGAACAGCCAGTCATCGGGCAGCCGAGCGAAAGTGACTTTTATTCCTTCGTTGGTTCGCCCGGCGATCTGCTAACGATCGAAGTGCTAAACCAGACCATTCGTCATCGGGTCGACCGAATATTCGATACGGTCATTCGACTTTATGGACCGGATGGTCAGGTGGTCGAATATCAAGGCGATAGTGTTTACGGTGCCTTCAACGACAATGCGTTCGAAACAATAGACGCGTTGCTGTTTGATTTTCAGTTGCCACCTCGCAGCGACGGTACGACCAGCCCGGCCGAATACACGATTGAAGTGGATACGTTTAGCTTCGATTTGCCTGAGTTGAATCTGCCTAACGTGCCAAGCTACATCGGCAACTTTGATGTTGACGCCTTCCGGGCGAGCAATCCGGATCACCCCGCCGTCCTGGACAACGACTTCGGATCGTACGAGCTATTTGTGTATCGATACGATGGGACGACGAGTGTCTCAGGTGGAGGGTCAGACCGCTTGATCGGCGGTCCGGGTGCTGACCAGCTTCGTGGAACATCCGCCAACGAAACGCTTGTTGGCTTCAATGACGTGCTGGGAGATACGTTCGTTGATCCATCGGGCGAGGTCTTCTTCGAAGCGGGATTGCCATCGATTGATCCGCCGTTGGAAACGACGCTGTTTATGGATGAAGGAGGTCTTCTAGTACTCGACTTGACGGCCACAGATCCCGATAGTGAGACGCTAGATTGGAGCATTGAGCCAGTAGACATTTTGCCTTATCCAACGGGCGCATCGATTACCTCCACCGGCGCGAAGTCGGCAACGCTGGATTGGACCGCATTCAATAACGGAACTTTCCATCTTCGAATCGTTGCCAAAGACGGAGATGACCAAACGGATTCAGTGGAGCTGACGATTGAAGTCAGCAATCTTGATCCAATTGCCGAGATTGATTTCATCACGCCTTCACCTGTTGTAGAAGGCACGGAGGTCTTTGTTACCGTCTCAGCTACGGACCCGGCCGGTATCAATGAAACGCTCTCCTACAACTTCTCGGTTTTTCTTGATAACGTTTTTGTGACGGGTATCACAGGTGAGAGCCTTCCGGAGTTCCAGTTCATCCCGGAAGATGAAGGAAGTTACGACATCTTGGTCGAAGTTTCTGATGGTGACGGTGGCATCGCTATCGATAGCGAGACCGTCGTGGTCACCAATGCCAACCCGACCATCGATAGTTTCTCAATTGAGACCGATCGCACGGTTGGTGAACCGGTTCGTTTGACAGCATCGGTTAGCGATTTGGGCCTCAGTGATGTTCTAAGTGCAAGAGTCCGATGGGAGGGTGGTAATTCGGACTTCTTCTTTGTGCCGATCATCGATGGAGTCATCGATGTGACCTATGTTTATTCGGATCCCGGTGACTACACGGTCACCCTACTTGTTTCAGATGGCGTAGCTTCTACGTCGGACGTAAGAGTGACCCGCGTTCTTGAAGCGATTTCAACGCTTACAATCAGCGGTACGCCGGAGGCGGACTTGGTCTACGTTGATCAAACCATTGATTCCTATCGGATCTTCACCAAGCTGGATGGTTGGCAGACCTATCTCCGGGCTGATTACGACGAGGTTGTGATCGATGTGGGTGACGGTGATGATCGGGTGCGTACTTCGCCCAAGGTGACAGACCCCATCGTCATCCTGGGTGGCGCGGGCAATGACGTTTTGATAGGTGGTAGCGGCCCCGACACGATCGATGGAGGGCCCGATAATGACACCATCAACGGGCAGCTTGGTAATGATCGTCTGATTGGTGGCGACGGAGACGATCGGGTTTCGGGCGGTGGTGGCGACGATCTCATTCGCGGTGGGATCGGTGCGGATATCGCACTTGGCGGTGATGGCAAAGATATCATCGTCGGTGGAGCTGGTGTTGACCTCCTCTTGGGTGGCTCGGGGCGAGACTTTGTGATCGGTGGATTGGGCGGTGATCGACTATCAGGCCAAGCTGGTGAGGATATTCTCATTGGTGGATTCACCATTTATGACGACGATGACGTGGCTCTGGCCTCGATCATGCTCGAGTGGACTTCGGAACGCACTTACCTGAATCGTATCGATAATCTCGGGACCCTTTCCACTTCAGATTATCCGTTAGGATTTAATGCGATTGACGATGGTGCGTCCGACTGGATTCATGGCAGTTATGACCGGGATTGGTTCTTCGCACTTTTGGATGATGAGAATGAAGACGAGCTACCGGATAGGCAGCTGGAAGAGGTCATTGATGGTTTGCTTATTCAATAGAACCGCCGAACGATCGATATTGGGAATCTCTAGTGTGTGGAGTCGCCAATGAGTCAATCCATCCCCGAGGCAGATTCAGATGTCTCTCCGGAGCCCGAGCAACCATCATCCAAGAGTCGCCGAAGCATGCCAGTTTATGATCGCTTGAGATCGCAACTGGAGCATTCAGATGAGAGATGGCTTTTGGAATTGGCTCGCTGGTACGAATCCGATTGGTCCATCGCACTCAAGAGTGGTGAGCCCCCCGAGTTTTATCGGGTTCTAGAGGCGATTGATCCAGAGCGTCGCGATTCCGTCCGATCTGTTCTCGACGACATTTATCGTCAATATCACAACCGATTTGGAAATGGCGTTTCCGGCGGATCGGGCAATGACGAAGTGACATGGGATGGGCAAAGCAGTGGTCAAGGATCCCATGGCGAGCTTGGCGAATCAAAGCAAGTCGTCGCTCGTGGTAGCTCGGGAAGCAACGGTGGGGTGGATGCCACCGTGGATCTCGATTTGATCAGTCGAGACGAAACGGGTTTTGACGACACGACAGACGGAATCGCTGCCAGCGAATACACCGACACCTTTATTAAGGCACCAAGCTTTTCAAATCCATCGGCCCTTCCCAAGACCAGGCCGGATTCCGTCCGTCGAGGGAAGCCAAAACAGGAAGACACGGCTCCGGTGTCCCTGCCAGGCTACAAGATCAATGACGTGCTTGGTCGCGGCGGAATGGGGGTCGTTTATTTTGCTCATCAAGAAGGCATTGAGAGGCCGGTTGCACTAAAAAATATCCTTGGTGGTTCTCATGCTGGTGATTCGGCCGTTGTTCGGTTTCAGGAGGAGGCCAAGGCGATTGGGAAGTTCCAGCACGAGAATATTGTTCGAATCTATGATTCTGGAACACACCTCGGCTTACCGTACTTTGCTCTGGAGTTCATCGACGGAACTGACTTAGCGAAGAGGATCAATGGCGAGCCAATTCCCGTCCAGGAAGCCGCTTTGGTTGCCGAACAGCTTGCCAACGCGATGCAGTATTCGCACGACAATGGTGTATTGCACCGCGACCTAAAGCCCGCCAACGTGCTATTGACCAAGGATGGGGTTCCCAAAATCACCGACTTTGGTTTAGCCAAGCAGATCGAAGATGATGCCGGTTTAAGTCGGACGGGGACCGTCGTTGGCACTCCCGCCTACATGTCGCCCGAACAAGCCATGGGCTCTTCGCGAATCGGTCCGTCGACTGATGTTTATGGTCTTGGAGCAGTCCTTTATTGCATGTTGACGGGTAGGCCTCCTTTCACGTCAACCAAGGCAACCGACACGCTTGTTCAGGTCATCAATACCGAGCCCGTTGAACCGATTGCTTTGCAGCCTAACATTCCGAGGGATCTTCAAACGATCTGCTTGAAGGCACTCTCCAAAGATGTCATCAAACGCTATCACAGCGCATCTGAGTTGGCGGATGATCTTGGTCGTTTTCTGCGTGATGAACCCATCCTAGCGAGGCCCGTCACCAGGACTGAGAAAGTGGTGCGTTGGTGTCGACGCAATCCGAAGGTTGCTATTCCAGCCGTGATCGCATTTGCACTGGCTTTGACTGTCATGATTGGTGGTCCAATCTCGGCCACGATCATCAATAAGCAAAGAAAGACCGCGATCGCAGAGAAAGAAAGAGCGGATGAGAATGCTTTGGTGGCCAAAGAGAAAGCCGAGGAAGCAAAGAGGAATGAGTCGCTCGCCATGGAGGCAAAAGAAAAAGCAGATACCAATGCAGAAGCCGCGCAAGTTCAAGAGAAGCTTGCCATTGATGCGCTGAAGTCCGTGACCTTTGGAATCCAAAGACGTCTTCGAGGCGATATTCGACTTCGGCCTTTGAGAGAGGACCTGCTGGGGACCGTTCGCGATGGTCTTGAACGAATGGAGGATCAGGGGCGGGATGTGGACTCACACAGCCTGATCGCGGCAACCAACTCAGTAAATAAAGGTGATCTGAACTTTGAACTGGGGCGAGTGATCGAAGCCCTCTCTGACTACGACAAAACTCTTGAGATCTTTCTTCTGCTCGATGCGAAGGGTGTTCTGCCGAATCGACAGCACAACCTATCAAAAATACAGTATCTTCGAGGAAGGGCGTTCAAGAAGTCTGGACGTTACGAAGCGGCTGATATGGCTTTTTCAGAGTCGCTGGCAATCCGTCGCCAGTGGATGGCCGAGGATCCCAGTGAGAACGTTCAGCGAAGGTTGGTTGAAACGCTCGAAGAGTATGGTGAGCTACTTCGAGACCGCGGTGATCTTGATAAAGCGGGTTCGATTCTTGAAGAAGCTCTGCAAATGAGAGTTGATCTACATGCAGCCGACCCCCAGGGTGATGGTCGCTACGCCGATTTGATGACCGCCAAGATGTACTTAGCCAAGGTCATTTTTCAAGCCGGTGATCACGCTCGGGGGCAATCCCTCATGGGCGAAGCGTCTGAAGGGGCGAAGAACTTGGTCAAGTGGAGTGGTCAACAACCTGCCGAACAAGTCACGTCCGCTCTCTATGACGGCGTGCTCGCTCGAATGAGTCTGTTCCTCGGCGATACCGAGGATGCGACCAAGCTTTACGCTCAGTCTGCTTCGATTGCCCGCGCCGTGCGTGACCAACAGCCCAATCAGATAGATTTTCGTGAGGCACTCGATCGAGTTTTGTATGGCTATGGTGTGGCGCTAAGTAAGCAAGGTGATACGGCCGAGTCGAAACAGATTTTTGATGAGGTTGTCGAGCTTCGAAGATCGCTCCTGGAAATCGAACCTCAGAACGTTTCAAGACAGCTCAATCTGATTGTCGCATTAGCGCGTGCCGGTCAGCATCAAGATGCTTGGGAATTGGCTCAGCAATCTCGTGAAGCGATCTCAGGAGACGATTCAATCCTTTATCACCTGGCATGCGGTTATGCTCAGCTGGCTGATTCGATTGCGTCATCTAAAGCTTCCGACAAGGATTCCGATACTGCGTTGCCGAGTGAATCTGAACTTATCGACATGGCGTTGGAAAGCTTGAGGGCTGCGAAGCGAGCAGGCTTCTACAGGCAGACGGATCTAGAGTCTTCCCCAGACCTGGAGCCGCTAAGAGACGACCCGCGATGGGAAGATATATTGGCCGAAGCACCATGAATGCGTCGGGGCTAGTTTGAATCTTCCGCTATTGATACTCGCTCACGCGCGAAGCGGGTCAACTGCCTTACGTGATTGTTTTGATCGGCATGACAGCTGTTCGATATGCAACGAGCCTTTTAATCCCACACGTCGAACGGATGGTTGGGGTTATGATTTTCTTGGCGAATTCAAGACGACAAAGGATCTCCCAGCGATTCTGGACCGAATAGCCTTGCAGTACGACGGTGCAAAACACCTTGTTGGGCAGTTGGGCGTGGAGCATACGGCGATGATTGCACGATATTTCCCTTCGGTCATCTGGATGATCCGGCGCAATCGTCTCCGTGCCGTTGTGTCCGCCTTGATTGCCGAGCAGACACTTGTTTGGCATCTCAGAGAAGAAAGTCAGGAGTTATCGGATAAGCTTCAACCAATCAGCCTCGATCGGGTTGCCGAATTCCTCGCCAATCAGGAGCGAAACATTGAAAATGCGGAACAGATTATCGAGTCGGAACAACTGCCAGTGATTCGTCTGGTCTATGAAGACTTGTTTGATCCTGAAAAGTCGCTTCATTCTCGAGTTGAAGAAATCTACAAGCTTGTTGGAAACTTTGTCGATGTCGAAACCGATCCCAAGTTTCGCTTCAAAATTGCCGAGCGTTTGGACCAGGCGACCAATAAGGTGAGCACGTCTAATACCTATCGTCGGATTCCGAATATTCAAGAAATTGAAGGAGCGTTCGGTTGCGAGAAGAATGGAAGTCTCTTCTAAAACTGATTCGATTGGCACCGGCTTTGCTTCGAGTGGGCACAGAGGTTCTACTATGAAACTATTCTTTTTCCGAAGTGTTTTCCTAACGATTGGTTTGTGGGCGGTTTCCTATGCGTTGGATAACTCAAGCTGCGTTGATTGCGTTTTCGATCTTTTTTGGATGCGTCCACGAAGTTGTAGCTGACGATACCGGACTCTCCACACCGGAGGTTGCTTGGGAACGCTACCCGATGCCTAGCGGAGAAGATTCATCCGGTGACCGAGATAGGCCTCTATTCGAAACGGGGCGATGGGCGTTGGTTGCCATCTCTGATAATCCGGCCGGAAGCAAGGACGAGCCAGTCGACTTTTGGTGCAAAGAGGCAATGGAATCTGTTTTGCGATTGTCATTCTTTGCCAATAAGCGATTCATTCTCAACGCCGGATTACCGCTATCGATGAGAAACGCAGAACTACCTGATGGGAGGCGAGTCATCTTTGTTCTGGTTGATCAGGAAGACCGTATTGGTTCTTTCTGCGTGGGGCTTCCTGATGCTCAACAGTTTCGCGAATTGATTTCTGATGCGGACTTCGCGCGTGATAAGTTGTGGGAGATGACGTCGCCAGATGATCCATTTGGTGCGCGGTGGGATTCTTGGCTCGAACGAGCGGGGCATCGAATCAATCGTTACTATGCTCGAGAGATTCAAGCTCATCGAGAGTTGGTGGATGACTTGGACGTCGATTTCGCAACCGAGTACGAGACGGTTTTCTTCGACTTGGATCCGAAGTTAGATGATCTGTTAGTAAGGCTTGAACGCTTTTATTTTGGGGAAACGGCAAGACGGTTCGTAATGGATGCCAACTCACCGACGTTCTTTCGGGAGCTCGCCTCGTGGGAACAGCATTCCGAATTGCGAGAGGATTGGTGTCTCTCACTCACGCCAGCTTTGACAGGACGGAAATTGCGCGAACTGATACCAACGTTGACTGAAATCGTTTGGCGTGAACCCGTTGATGTGGGCGCTGAGGTCAACGACTCATCGGTGAAGGAGATTTCACAGTTAGTTGCGCAAGGCCAAACGGTTCGGATGCGAGTTCACCTTTCTGGGAAGCTTGCAAAAAGTGAGCAGCTAACGTTCGCTCCTACAAAAGCAGTCCAGGGGCGTCGCAAGCGAGCTCCTTTGACACTGGCAACGGTACGCGAAGAGGCGGCAGCGTTTCCGACATTCGAGGTGGGTGTCGAGGAATTGCGATATCTCCAAGCCGAAGGGGTGCTACCGCGACTGGATTTGACGGGGCGTGGCCAAACCGCGGACTGGCTGGTCAGCCCCGACGCGAAGATAGTTGAATTGTCAGATCGCACACCGGTTGGAAAACTCCTCATTCAGGTACGTCGTTTGCGTCGCGAGTCCTTAGCGAAGGCTCGTCGTGAGGATCAAGACTCGAACAAGCCAGGCTCTTCTCTTCAATGATTCACGGGGTTTTCAGATGCTGATTAAGTGCTCTCAGGCAGCTTTCTTTGCTGGACTATTTGTTTGTCTGTTGGTCGATCGTGTTCCAGGCGAGAGCCCGGCGGCGGTTGAACAAGGTCGCGAACTCTTTGATCGCCAGTGGTCTGCTGTGGACCCAGTGCTGGGGCGGGACGGACTGGGACCGCTTTTTAACGCAACATCTTGTAGCCAATGCCACCAACAAGGTGGAATCGGAGGTGGCGGAGACTCACGATT
>JBCCKZ010000107.1:0-11817 GCA_039027135.1 Planctomycetota bacterium | reverse complement strand
CGCTTGGCGATTCTGACGTGTTTGAGCTCCATTTTCGGGCTCTTGGTTTGTTCTGGTTGCAGCGAGTCCATTGCAACCGGACAAGTTGCCTCACCGACGGTCGCCGTGCCTGCTGAATTTGCGGAGCTCGCCGACGCAATCGGCTCGGACGAGCCGCTCTCGGATGCTGCCCAGACGCCAACTGACGTTAAAGAGGCTCCCGATCCTCCCGGAATGGAATCGGTTGTGATCGGCAAGATCGATGCGGGCGACTTTGCAGCCATTGATCCGAGCGAAGCGACGTTCATACTCTCGGAATTACCCGCCGAGTCTCATGCGGAGGACGATCCTGACCACGTCGATAACTGTCCTTTTTGTCAAAGAAAGCTGGCAAACGCTCCGAAGGCCATCGTAAGAATCCTCGACGGCGAAAGCCCCGCCAAAATTTCCGTCGCTGATCTCTTTGGCTTCAGCGAGGGTGATGTTGTGATGGTGAGCGGAAATGCTCGCTTTGATGAGGCCACTGGTGCCGTGTTGATCGATGCGTCCAAGGTCCATCGGGTGCGTTAAGTTTTTTCACCTCGTAGAATAGAGGTGGAATTGAGAACGTCATCCTTTTTGACCGGCAACGTATGAAAATTCGCCGTACCCATTTTTGCCGTACCCACTTTTGCATTGCCCGCTTTGGTGCAGTGGCCTTAATCGCCGCATTGAGTTTGGTTTCCTCGAATAAGATGTCGTGGGGCCAAGGGGTCCTGGGAGGTGGCATGAATGGACCGGGCAGGTTCATTGAACCGCCCCGAGACGTGACTCAGTTACTTCGAGAAGCAGAAGACGCTCTAGCCGAAGAGCGTTGGGCGGACGCGGTCTTGGCGCTGGGCAAGCTTACTGAAGGCGGCGAAATCAATGACGGCCGCACGTCACCTAAGACCCAAGACTACCTCATTGCCCCCGAGGTAAAGAAGCAACCCTCCACACCCGGTTTCAATCCGAGGTTTACGCCGCCGCAGATCTTCCGACAGGCCATCACGGATACTTTGTGGCGGAAGTTGAGAAAGATGATCGGTGATTTGCCGGCCGAAGCCAAAGAGTATTACTCGCTTCGTTACGATGCCAAAGCCACCGCCGATCTGAATGCGGCGACGCAAGCTCGGGATTGGAACGCTATCGGCGACGTCCGCAGAAACTACTTTCATACGCCAGCCGGTTATGAGGCTTCCTATCTACTAGCGCTGAGGTACTGGTACCGTGGCGAGCCGCTGGCCACCCAAATGTTGCTGTCGGACGTGACGACCAACTCACGGGCAATCGAGGTTGTGGGTGAAAACGTGCTTGCCTTGCACGCGGCCGCCTGTGTCCTGTCCGATCGTGAGCTTCCCGGACATCTTGAAGATGTGGCAAAACAGCTCGCAATGGAACGCGACAATGTAGACTTGGCGTCTGTCTCAAGTGGTGATGGCGATTATTGGCATCTGGGTGACAAACCTTCTCGTTCGACGAGTTCAGTTGCTGAACTACCGCTCGCCAATGTCCGTTGGCAGTTGCCCACCACGGCCAGTCCCAGGCAGCGAGACATGGTGCAGCAGATCGAAGAAAACATGCAATCGCGGGCACAATACTCGTTGCCGAGTTTGATGCCGTTGAAGGTTGGTGATCACTTGGTCATGCGGACGACGGAACGACTTGTCGGAGTTGACCACCGAACGGGAAAACGCGTTTGGACGTATCCATGGCAAACGGGAAAGACCTCCTTGGATCCCAACGAGCTTCGATTCGACTCGATGGAAGATCGAGATGATGTCAGTCAGCATTTGCTCTCTCGCATCTGGCATGACATTCCCTACGCGTCGATCAGTAGCGATGGCGAGCGAGTGTACATGCTCACTGATTTGTCTCGTTTAGAGTCGGCCAATTTCAGTCCGATGCAGGCCTTTGCCTTGGGTAGGCGGCCACGCGGTTCATCGGGAAATACCTTGGTGGCTTTGGAGTTGGACACTGAGGGCAAATTGGTTTGGCGTTTGGGTCAAGACGCAAGACGTGACCAAGATGAAGAGATGCTTCTGCGTGGGCCCTCATTTGGCGCTGATGCGAATGATCGTTCCATCGAAGATTCACAATCGAATCGTTTGGATGAGGCCTTCTTCCTGGGGCCGCCACTGGCCATCGAGGGTCGCCTGTATGTGATAGCCGAGTTGGCCTCCGATATCACGCTGCTTTGTTTGGAGCCCGCGACAGGCGAGTTGATTTGGGAGCAAACTCTTGTTGCTCTCGAGACAGGAGGAATTGCGGTCGACGGTGTCCGACGACTTGCTGGGGCTGTGCCAACCTATCATGAGGGCGTTTTGATTTGCCCAACAGGTGCCGGTGCGACGGTGTCGGTTCACCTGGATGACCGGACATTAGCCTGGGGTGTGCAGTACAGCCGTGATGGCGAGCTAGCCAGGGCAAGCAGCATGCGGGGTGTTCGCAGTGAGTTTGTCTTTAACCGACGCTGGCATAATGGCGCCGCGATTGCTTCAGATGGGGTTGCGATTGTGACGCCCATCGAGACAAACTCGCTTTTTGCATGGCGAGTTGACGACGGGGCAATCGCTTTTCCCGCCAAGTCAAGAGAGGGCTGGCGCTATGTGCTCGGTGTTCAGGATGAGTTGTTCTTGCTCGTTGCCGATAGCCAAGTTGAAGCGTTTAGTTTGGTAGATGGCAAGAGCCGTTGGACAGCATCTAGCGATGTTGTCCCTCGGGGAGAGTCCATTTGCGGCCTTGGGGCGATGGGTGACGGCCAAGTCGTTCTACCGACTTCGGCCAATGAGCTTATTGTTCTATCTCTCGAAGATGGAAGTGAGCTCGATCGCCGAACGGTTCAATTCCCACTTGGTAACCTTGTTGCCGTACGTGGCGAGCTTATTTCACAATCTCCGCAGGCGTTGTCCGTTTCTTATGGCGTCGCGAGCTTGAAGCCTGAAGTCAAACGAATGCTTGAGGAGAATCCGGATGGATTAGAAGGAATCCTTCGCAAGAGTGAGCTCCTCATTCACGGTGGTGATCTTGATGAGGCGCTGCGGTGGTTGGATCGGGCGCGCGACGTGTCACCGGGCAACATTGACGCTCAGGTTCTTAGCGTAGATGCCATGCTTGGTTTGTATCGTCGCGATCCAAACGCCGCGCAGCAGTATGTTGACGATCTTGAGGTTTTGATCGATCGTCCAGAACAACGCGTCGAGTTCCTTCGTTTGCAAGTGGATAAAGCCTTTCAGGACGAGGATCTACTAACTGCCACCGAGATTTTGGTGGAACTATCGGGTCTCGTTGCTTCGGAAGGGATCGAGGCCGCTTCGATTGATGTGGTTGAGGGTGGGTGGACGGCTGGCGCGGATTCCTCACTCGCAAGCCATTTTCGCCAGCTTAAAGATGAAGTCGAAGAGGTTGGAGATTCTGGTCTTTACGAGCAGATTGAGAATCGCTTGATCGACCATCAAGAAAGACTGGGCGATCGTGCTCCGGAAGTTCTATTGAGTTTGGCGAGGCACTTGGATGCCTGGCCTTGTGGGCATCGGGTTCGTGGGGAATTGCAGGAGTTCTTCTTATCTGACCAACGCTGTATGGAGGCCGAGCGACTGTTATGGGGAGCTCGGTTACCCGGCAACTATGACACCTTAGACACTGAGCGAATCCTTCTCCTGGCGGAGGTTTATGCGCGTGCAGACATGATTGATGACGCCAAGGAGGCTTTGTTCGCGTATCGTTCACGAGATTCAAAGTCCGCCAATGAGGTCGCTGATGCGCTTCAAGAATTGATGGAAGAGAGCGGTCGCAAGTCATTGAAGTTATCTGGGCAAGGCTTCACGCCCGAACTTCTTCACGGCGAGGTCTTTGCTCGCTGGCTACCCCCGCAACCGACACGAAATACCCGCTTCAATCCAACTCGTTACGCAACAACGGTTCCATCCTTTGGAAAAGCATTTCGCGATCATGATCTTTTGAGTCGTAATAGCATTCCCATGATGCTGCGAAATCCCGACGGGACGCTGCAGGTTCTCAACCACGATGTGAGTATCGATGGTGGGCACGAAGCGATCATCAACGGAACGACGATGTTGGCCAAGATGCCCAACAGTCTGGTCTGTGTCGATTTGCACCAGAGCACGATCGGACGCGGCGACTACGTTCGTTGGTGGCGGCCACTTGATCTCGGCCGGGCCGCCGGCTCATTAGGGACGGGAAGGAGCGTTGTACCTCGCAGCAAGGAGTCGACGCCTTTTGGCGATGCGATTTATCGCAGCAAGTATCAGGTCTCTATGGATCACCGCGCTCAACAATGGATGACGTTGGGGCCGGTGCTGGGCGATCGAATGTTCCTGCTGAGCAGCGGTGATTTGCTGGCGATTGATGTCGTTTCGCAAACGGTTTTATGGAGAAACTCCGAAGCTCCGGATACCGGTCTGATCACCGTCGATGGTGATCAGGTCGCCGTCGTTTCCGCGGGTTCGGAGCCTGAAGTCTTGGCATTCTCTGTGGATGATGGAGAAGTCCTTCAGCGGCGTCCTTGGCAGTCGGGCAAGTTGTGGACAGCTCAAGGTGCAAGTGTCCTGAGTTATCAGCGACTCGATATTGATCCCGCAGAAGATGAGTCTTATCGCTATGAAATTTTGATTACGAATCCGATTACCGGTGAGATCCTTGAGAGGCTTGAATCTTTTTCCGAGGCTCGAAGTCGGTCGGTGACCAAGTCAGCCTACGCGGATGTCGTAGATGGTCGCTACTTCGTTTGGGGCCAATCGACAGGCGAAGTGATGATCTGGGATCTGTTGGCTGGCAAGGCCCTGTTCAAGGAGAAGCTTGCCGCGAACGAAGATCTTCGCGGCTTGAAGGCTTTCCGAATGAGCAATCGTATGGTGCTGCTCACCGATGGGATCAAGCCACCGTTGGATCCCGAGAATCCTATCAGTATCGATGTGGATTCTGCTGTTTTGCATGAGCCCGCTTACGAAATAGTCAACATCGACTTGGATCAAGGCCGAGTTGTCTGGCGGCGAGAATTTGAAGATCAATGGGGGTGTACCACGACACATCCTTCCGCAAGTCCTGCATTGATGCTGACGCGTGTCAAAACGCTAAGCGCGACAACGCTGCGTCGGCAGAGTAAAAAGTTGGACTTTCAGGCGATCTCAATGATAGACGGCCGAACGATTTACGAGTCGCTCGATCGAAGCGTCGCCAATACGACCAAACGATGCGGTACCAATACGGTGGTGATGCCGGTTGAACAGATGCTTAGTACATCCATCGGGTTTAGTCTTGAATTGAATCTTGAGTTTGGCGAGACGGCTCAAGCGAGTTTGACGGCCGAGAAACGCGCCGCGGATGCAACTGGACGCGAGGATCCCAAACCTGGCGAAGTCGTCGAAGAGCGATCGCTGGAATTCGACGAGTGAGTCTCTGAAAGAAGTTTGACTGTTGAGCTATCGCGTTGGATTGCGAAGTAGGTGAGGGACGGCGGGCGCCAGGAGAGCGCTTTTGGAGATGCTGGTCTTTGAACTCCTTCCCCATCGCCGAGCTTTATTTCTAGCTCCGCATGATCGAGAAAATGGCCTGCCGTTGAACCCGGGAAGCAACGTTCGATTTTGCTCAGCTTTTCATTGCATCCGTGCTAAGCCGATTGGCTTGAGAGCTGCCAGGCTTAGCCGATCTACAGCGTGGCGGCGTGGTTATTTTTTTTCCGCCGCACGCAAAGACTCGAAGTCGCAGTCTTTCGACACGAGTTGGTTTCTTGGCTCAAGTCTCTTTGGCACTCGGCAGAGCCAAATTCGCGTCTTGTGATTGCCGCCGAATTGTCCGCAAATTGCATGGCGAAAACCTTGACACTGTTATATGACAGTGTATTGTTCGGGTCATGTCACGCACTTTTCTTATCTCAGACTTGCGGACTTTAACGGCCCGCGCTCTCGAAGTTGGTAACTACAAGCCCGCAGGCTCAGGGCGTATTCGTGCCGTGCCCGACACGCGAACCATTCGCTACTACACGACACTAGGCTTGATCGACCGACCTGCCGAGATTCGTGGTCGCACAGCGTTCTACGAAAAGAGGCATGTGATGCAGTTGGTTGCCATCAAGCGTCTGCAGGCAATGGATCTGACACTGTCAGATATCCAAGCTCGAATTGTCGGCATCACACCAAGCCAGCTCAAGAAGCTAGCGGACTTGCCAAAGGGATTCTGGAAAGATGCGGATGCCTTCCTCACGCAACGTTCCGCATCGAGCAAATCACCTGAACCAAAAATCAAATCTCCGGAAAGGTCCGACTTTTGGACGGCTCCAGCTGCTTTGCCGAGGGCGTCACAAAGTCAAAATGATTCAACTAGCTGTGTACGTTTTTGCGTTGGCTCCTCAGTGCAGGTCATCGTCGATACCACCGAAGTAGGATCGATTGACATGTCGCGAGTTCGAGCCGCGGCGATTCCGCTTTTGAAAGAGCTGGTTCAGCAAGGCGTCTTGCCTGAGTATTCAGTGAACGAGCTATCGAAACACTCTCTTCAAAACGACTCTTCTCAATCTGTGGAGGATTCCTAATGTCAATGTTTACCCTGCCTCGTATGGGCGAACTGGAATCAGGTGAGCCACGTGCATCGTTTGGAGCTATGAAGTCTTCAGTCGGTAACCTGCCTCTCAAGCAGCTTGGCTATGAAACACGGGTTGTCGGTTTGGTCGCAAGGACGACGATCACTCAAACGTATTACAATCTCTTTGATGAGTGTATCGAAGCGACTTATGTATTCCCGATTGAAGGCGAGCACGCAGTTATCGACTGTGAGTTGCTCGTTGGTGATCGGGTTGTTCGCGCTAAGTTGAAAGAACGCGGTCAAGCGCGTGCTGACTATCAAAACGGGATCGCAGAGGGACATCGAGCCGCCCTCATGGAAGAGAATCGCTCAGAAACATTCTCGATGAGGGTTGGGAATATCCCGCCTGGCGAGGCCGTTCGTGTGCGGATGCAAACGATTGGGCATTTGCCGGTGGTACGTGGGGAATGGATGCTGAGGTTGCCGCTGGTCGTTGCGCCGCGATATACGTCGGGTTATGCGCTGCCTAGCTTGCCCGTCGGCTCGGGGATAGCGTCTGACACGGACCAAGTTCCCGATGCTTCGGCAGTTAGTCCGCCAACTTGGCTGCCCGGATTCGCCAGTCCGGTTGATCTGAGTCTATCTGTTGAGATGGACATGAGTGGCTTGACGGAAGATCCGCAATGGGCTCGTCATGTTTGTAGTAGTCTCCATGCCGTTCTCGCGGAGTCATCGTCGCCATCTCGCTTCAACGTGTTCCCGGGGGAACGTGTCAATCGTGATTTCATCCTTCGTGGGCGGTTGGATGATTCGACAGTCAAAGCTCTGCTAAAGGTTGAGCCACCAGTGAGGTCAAATGATCCAAAACGTCAGACTCAGCTTGGTTCATTCGCGATCAACATCGTTCCTCCGAAATGTAACGCGGAAGTTCCTCGCGATGTCGTATTTCTGCTTGACCGTAGCGGGAGCATGGGCGGCTGGAAGATGGATGCGGCGAGACGCGGAACATGCCGCCTGATTGACACGCTTACATCGATTGATCGATTTCAAGTCGTCGCGTTTGATCATGAGCTTTCATCACCATTCGATACTGCATCACCAAACAATCGATCCTGGATCGATGCAACCAACGCCAATCGATTCGAGGCGATTCGCTGGCTTGGTTCGGTTGATGCTCAAGGCGGCACAGAAATGGGGAGAGCGATCGAAAGCGGACTGCAAGCTTTTGTCGCTGGAGTTGGCGAGGCGGAGGAAAACACTGCCATTTCACATCGTTCACCAGCGGTCGTCTTGGTGACGGATGGGCAGATCACAGGTGAAGATTCAGTGCTTCGATTGTTGGGAACCATCGCCCATCGACAACGACCTAGGTTCTTTTGTCTCGGTGTCGACCGGGCTGTGAACGCAAGCATTCTGAAACGAATCACTGATTTCACTGATGGAGTCTTCGAGCTGGTTGAGTCGGAAAAACGTTTGGACCAAGTCATGGGGGATTTCGCTGATGAGTTGGGGTCGCCGGCGATCACAAATTTCGAGGCGACTGTTTTGGGGGATGCGGATGCGCAGAGGACGCTCGCGCCAAGTCGACGTTCCAATCTTTATTCGGGACGCTGTTTCTCGGTTTACGGCAGAGCATGTGTTGATGAGCCGCTTCGAGTCGCGTTGAGTGGGCAACTTGCAGGTGGCGAGTCCTGGTCACAGGAGCTCATCGCCGAACCCATCGCATCAGATCCCATCAACGAACCAAGTCTGTTGCCAATGTGGGGACGTCGACGCATCCGAGAACTTGAAGATTCCTACATTGCAAAAGGGAGTATCGATTCTCAGACGAGCGAAGAGATTCTAAGTTGTTCTCTGGAGTGTGGTGTGCTATCTCGCTTTACCGCGTTCGTTGCTATCGATGACGCCGAAAGAGTTGCCGAAGAAGCAAAACCTCATCGAATCAACCAGCCCATCGAATATCCGGAAGGCTGGCAGGGTCGCTATCCTCGGATCGCATCTAGTGAACTGATACCCGCGCCGGGAAAGCCGCAGTCCACAAACATAAGATCTTCTTTTCGCTTGGCGGCCAACTACATGCAAATGCTTGTTGACCACCGTGTCATAAGCTCGCAACAGTTTGACGAAGTGACTGAGATCGCGTCCGGCAGTCAGCAGGACATTGATGACGTTCTCACGCAAAGAGGTTATGCGACTGCCGACGATATCGCTCGTGCCATAGCCGAGTCCTATCAACTTCCCTACATCGATCTGACGCAGGTTCGTATTGATGAGCAAGTGGTCGAGCTCGTTCCCGAATCCGTTGTCCGCGAGAACTCTGTCTTACCGTACGCTCACGCTCCAGGAGAACTGACGGTCGTTACAAGTGATCCAAACGATCTGGAAACTATCGAGAAGCTACGTTTTATATTGAACACTCGAGTGAATGTTGTCGTTTCGTCAGCCGATGCGATTCATGCGGCGATCAACCAGTACTACGGTCAAGTTGATGGAGAGACGGCGGACTCGATGCTACAAGAGTTCACAGACACTGCGATCGACTTCACAGAAACCGAATCAAGCTATGGTTTCGCTTCCTTAGGCGATACATGGAATGCAGTCGGTGCGACTCAAATGGCCGATACGCAGTCCGAATTGAACGATGACATTTGCCAAGCTGGCTCAGAAGACTGGTATATGCCAGAGCAGCTCCCTGTGATGCGGCGATCGAGAAAGTCGATGCGAAAAATGGCGGACTCTAACGACTTGCCAAGCTCACCAGATCAGGGACCCATTATCAGGCTAACCAATCTGCTTATCGCTGAAGCGGTGCAGTTGCGAGCGACTCACGTCATTCTTCGTCCCATCGAAGATGCTCTACTCATTGTCTTCGTGATCGATGGCGTTGAAGTCGAACGGGAACAAGTGCCTGACCGGCTACTCGCGGCGGTGGTTGCCCGTCTAAAGATTCTGTCCAAAGTCGACTTGTCCGTAAGTGATCGACTGCAAAGTGGCGAATTGCCTGTGACGGTCGGTGACTGTTCTCGCGACGTTGTCATGCATTTCGCGCCGAGGAGTGTTGGTGCGATGGTTTTGATTGACTTCGTGTCCGAAACAACAGAACCACCAGTGGAGTTGGATGATTTGCCCGGACCGGTAAAGTCGTGGTGGGAAGATGTTGGTGTGCGTTGTTAACCCACGGTCGTCGGGCGTTGAGACGCGAACTTCCGGGGTAACTGTTTAGACGCTTCTCAGCTTCCCTTTTATTCCCCCGTTCGATTTATCAAGGTCTCCCGCGAGCAAATGCGGGTACATGGTATGCCAGTCACCCAACGTAAAACGCCAGCGGCTCATTGCTCTTCGTGTGTTACTTAGAAGCCTCATGTTGAGTTGCCAAGAATCGCTGCGAGTCCCGACGCGATTTGGCGTCTCTGAATGATCATCTCGCACATGATGCAGAGCCATGAATGCGAGAGGGAACGCATTGGTATTCGAGCTTCGGACGCTTCTGAGCCGCCGGCGAGGCTATCTTCCCGGATGAAACTCTATTGCTCGATGGCACCCATGTCGGGTGCTCGGCCTTGGATTCGTTGTGCGCCTCGCACGTCGAATAGGAACAAGTCGCCCGGATTGAACGCCGTATCGATCGCTGGCGAGTCCGATCTCGGTTTGAAATCGCCGGGAATGATATTGGCGGGTTGTATGCGGTTCATCATCGCGATCTCCAGTTGCAAGCCCGCATCGAACCCGCCGCCGCCATCGAGCAAGTTCGAGAAGAGTAATGACTCAAAGTTATTCACAAAGCGTGCGGGAGCCGCAAAACGCGAACGAGAGATAAGATTGTTGTAGGCATAAACTCGATCACAGCCTTGTATCGAAAGCAGCTCAAACGCATCTGTCTGGAATCCTTCTAGCATTGAATTGTGACGAAGGCGAATATTTCGCGAGTCAAGTACGTCGATCGCGACGTCGACCGTGTCGAAGATCAGATTATTCTCGAGCATGCATGGTCGGTCATAGCGTGAAGGCGACGTCGCATCGTCTTGGCGATACTCAATTCCGAAGTTACGTCCGAAGATCGTATTGTTGCGAATCCATATCCCAAAGTCTCTCTCGGGTGGCCCCAAATAGGTTGGCGAATCAATCTCGATTCCGCCAACACGAGGGCGCGGGAAAATGAAAGAGGTAGGATCATTGCTGGAACCCTCTAAGATGTTCCATTCAATCAGGACGTTATCACAATTCGTAAAAGTGAAATTGCTGTTACTTACGACTTGAAGGTTCACTCGACAGCTTCGCACGGTGACGTTGTTGCACCCAGAGAAGCTCAGACCTCCAAAACTTATCTTTGTCGCCGATGGTCGAATCGCGAGGTTCTCGATGGTGATATTACGGCAACCAATGACATTGATTCTGCCAAGAATTGCCGCGTCGTCTCGATCAATGGCAGCGATCCTAAGCGATCGCCCGGTCCAAATAGCTTCTTCTCTGGCGTTCGTTTGTGGAATTTCCGGGGGACGGATTGTCAGGTCCAAATTGATGAAAGTACCATCAAGGATGATGATCGAGTCATCTCCGTCAGCCGATTCGATAGCTCGAGGCAGACTCGCGAATGGCGGATCGGCCCGGCTGGCTTGATCAATACTTGCCGTGTCGTCTCCACTTGAACGGGAGACAAAAATGTCGGTCGCGAAGGCGGCGGACAGATGTCCAAAGAAGAAAAATGCCAGGGGGATCAACGTTGATCGCAAAACAAGACGCATAGCACTTGATTACTAGAGGGTTTTTGTCGTGCTAGCCCAGCTGACGCATCTAAAAGGATAGTTCGAAAGCACCTCCGTTCACAGATTTGTTGCGACAAACTGAGATCCGATTGGATCGTGAAACGACATTCGAACGTTAATCTCGTATAAAGGACTTCAGCCCACCAATCCGGTCGGCCAGCTTTGCAATTCTGCTGATTCATTCAGATCTGAGAAACTCTCGGTGCCGGTCGTTCAGATTCGATATCGCTGTAGTGATTCAGAGTTGGACGACGGGGGGCTTGCTCGCCGCAGATCGACAAGGGCTTATCGCCGTTTGCTAGTACGCTTCTTCTCCGAAATCTGATTCAGTTGTGCACTGAACTTGCGAATGGGGCGCTCAAGCAAACGATTGGCGTAGACTCGAATGACGGCTTGGGTGGTTGTCGCGTTCGAGAGATTGTGATCGATATTGTCAACCGTCTTTGCGAAGTGCTCCGCCAGGTCGGGCGTCCCTCCAAACTGCATTGACGCCTCGTCAACGAGTGCAGCGGCACTT
>JBCCKZ010000106.1:0-11877 GCA_039027135.1 Planctomycetota bacterium | reverse complement strand
GTTGGTTTCGGCGCGCCCCCTCTATTGGCTTAATCTTGCCTTACGATCGCTATAAAGCGCATTCGCCACGCCTGTTGCGTTTCGAGTGCTCCAACGCAGTCTTTCGAAGGAAAAAACGCCCGCATTTTCCACGCAGTTGCCAAGGTTTGTAGTGCCCGTTCACCCGGAAAGTCCTTTTAAGATCGAGAGATAGCCAATATGGCTGGAGAAGAGAAGAATCGTTTTGCGGGGATCTTGATTGGCCCGGTGATGGTTTGTTTAGGCCTCACGGCGATCTGGAAGAACGAAACTAGATTTGACTACCACCGTGCCGCGAAAGGCACTGGCGCGGTTTCGTCTCTCAACGAGGCGACTTCCGGTGAGGACCTCTCATTCACCGGTCCGATGGATCAAAGCCTCAACATCAAAGGTGGGTATGTTGAGTCATTCACTGGGTTCTTAAGCGTGGATCGCTATGCTGAAATCTATTGCTGGGACAAAGAGACTTCCGACGACACGGTGCGCTGGAACCTGGAATGGATGAGCAGCGTTGAGAGCAACTCACGCAACTCCGGCATTCGACAGCAGCTCTCATCAAAGAGCTTTCAACCGGCTGAATATGAAGTTGGTGGAATGACCATCGAAGCTTCGATGATGGAGTTTGTTGATGCGAGTAACGACATTCAGCCGAGCCAACTCAAGCTGAAGAACAAACGTCGAAAGCTATCGGCCAACGGTCGTTATTTCAAGCTTTACAAAAACAAGAGCGATGGTCTTGGTGACGAACGAGTTTCGTACTCGGGAGTGCCCGTTCCCGCGAAGGCCACCTACTTCGGTCGTTACGATGGAGAACACGGTGTCGCCGACACCTCACACAAGCGTGACGGCTTCGTCAATATGATCATTCAAGACACGGGGATCTTGCATCACATCGTTGCCGGCGATCGCGAAACGGCCTTGGCCACGATGAAGGCCCACATTGGCAGGCTCAAGTGGATTGTGCGTGGTATCGCCAGCGTGGTCGTGTTATTTGGTATTCAGATTTTCTTCTCGACATTTGTCGGCTTCCTATTCCCAATACCTATCATTGGTCGTCTGGCCGAGATGGGTGTCCTTGTGGTGACCTTGGTTATTGGGCTTCCGCTGATAGTGATCACGATGGTGGCTAGCTACATCGTGGCGCATCCGTTCATCCTTGTTCTGATCATTGCAGCCTTTGTGTTCTTGGTGTACTGGTCACGTCGTCGCGGCCAGGAATCCCACCGAGCAATCAAAGCCGACTTGGATCAGCAGTTCGGTCGGATCTTGCCTTTGGACGAGGTGAAGGATCTTGAATTCATTGAGCTGGCTCGTATGGCAACCAAAGATGGAGAAGTCGGCACCAACGAACGTAAGTTTCTGAAGCAGTGGGCCAAGAAGCACCGATGGGATGAAAGTAAGTTTGAGTCGATGCTCATGAGAGCAAAGCTCAATGACAATGCTCCCGATACATCACTTTCGGATGACGACCATCTGGGGAATCTGGTAAGGCTGTCGCTCGCCGATGGAACGGTGACACCATACGAGATCAAATCAATCAAGCGAATGGCAACAAATCTGGGGCACGATAGCAAAACGGTTAGCGAATTGATCGATCGTGTTCGCCGTTCGGCGATGCAGACGAGTTCGGCGGTTTGACAAAGCCCGGTGATCCACCGGAAGCGTTGTCATAACTGAGTGGCTCGTGAACGGCTTCCAGCGTAGTGTGTGGTATCAAAGCTCGCCAATACGGTGGCTGGATTGCGTGCAGCGTTCAACTCCACAAAGGATATAATGCGATTACGATGCGGCCGTGGTGGCACGTATCAGAGCGACAAATCGATGACGTCTAGTTCTCAAATGATAAGAGGCCTAACCCTCATTGAACTCTTGGTCGCTTTGACGATCATTGGAGTATTGGTCGGAATCTTGCTGCCCGCGATTCAGTCTGCGAGAGCCTCGGCGCGACTGACGGCCTGCCGCAATAACACGCGGCAATGCGTTCTTGCTTTACAAAACTTCTATGCCTCGAGAGAGCACTTTCCGCATCTAGGATTCGAGGATGACCGGTGTTTTGGTGGAACCGTTCAACTACAGATCATTAGTTTTCTCAATCAACCCGTCAGCGTAGGACAGATTGAAACACTCGGTGATGGCTGTGTTGATCTGTGCCGTTTCGGGAGAGTGCCTGACCCTGTCCCAACACCAGTTTCTGTATTCAACTGCCCCGATGATGAAGTCTCCATCACCAAGCAGGTTTTCTTTCAACGTCTCGGTGTTGACTATTCCTGGGCGCAGGCGGGGATCAGCTACATGGCGAATGTCGGTACGGCCGAGGATGATTTTGTTAGGGTCGCCAACAAGACGGATGGCATGTTCTACGGTGGATCTCAAACGAGCTTGCGCGACATCGTTGATGGAAGCTCCTATACGATTGCGATCGCTGAGAGTTTGATGGGGACCGGTGTCGATCAAAGTTCGATCCGGTCAGTCGATCGTGCCAAGAAGTTCGTCGTTGATGGTGGGTCCGATGATTTGAGGGCGTTTCAAGCTTTACGTGATGCAGCGATGCAAACCGATGCGGAGGACTTCATTAGCAGGCAAACAAGCTGGTTTGGAAGTCGCGGTGGCTCATGGTCTTTTGGCTTCTTTGGGGCGGGAGGCGTTGTTCAAGGTTGGTACACGCCCAATCACACCTTGCCCGATCTAACAACCTGCGCCATGCGAGTGTCTGGAGCACGCAGCAATCACGACGGTGGGGTGGTGATTGGTCGGGCCGATGGCAGCGTCGACTTCATCAGCGATAGCATTGACCTCAAAACCTACCGTGCCATGTGGACAATCGATGGTGGTGAAGTGGGTGCCGAAACAGTCAGCGTTGCTCCATAGACAAGTCATTAAATTTCATGCCTGGCAGCGCGAGTTCGAGGGCTTCCTCACGAAATAGACTTTGCTCACTCGAACTTTAAAAGTGCGTACTTCCGTTTGCCACGACGCAGGACAAGCACGGTCTCGCTCGCCAAGTTGTCGGCTGTCATCTTCAATTTCTCATCACTGACTCGAACGTTGTTGACGTACACGCCACCTTCCTTGATGGCCCGACGTGCTTCGCCACCTGATTTGCAAAGCCCCGCCGATTGAAGGGCTTCAACAATCCATAAACCCTCCCCTCCGAGTCGATCACGGTCTAGTCGTTCGCTGGGGACATCGGCGAAGATCGATCCCAGCATCGCATCGGTGGCCTTCTCAATTGTTCCTCCAAACAGGATCTCCGAGGCCTTCTTGGCCGAGGTCAACCCGTCATCACCGTGGATGAGCGTGGTCATCCATTCAGCCAAACGATTTTGTGCAACTCGTTTACCGGGATCACTCTCGGTTGAATCGACCAATGAGTGGTACTCTTCGCGATCGATTTCAGTGAGGTAAGCGATGCAGCGCATCACGTCGGCATCTTCAACGTTACGCCAGTACTGATAGAACTCGTAAGGGCTTGTTCGTTCAGGATCCAACCAGATCGCACCTTTCTCGGTCTTTCCCATCTTTCGACCGTCACTCGTGGTCAGTAGCGGTGCGGTGATGCCGAACAGAGATTGGCCTTGGAGTTTTTCGGCGATCATTCGACGTCCCAAGTCGATACCGGCGGTGACGTTTCCCCATTGATCGCTTCCGCCAGCCTGGATCCGACATCCATGATTCTTGGCAAGATGCACGAAGTCGTAAGCCTGCAAAAGCATGTAAGAGAACTCGGTGTAGCTCAGGCCGGCTTCGCTGCTGATTCGACTTCGCACGGACTCTTTGCCCATCATCGCTCCCACAGGGAAGTTCTTCCCCACGTCGCGGAGGAACTCGAGGTAGCTGTAATCACGCATCCAATCGAAGTTGTTGAGCAGCATTGCCGCATGTTCGCCCTCAAAATCCAAAAGTGATCTCATCTGGCCGGCGATGCCTTCGACGTTGTCGCGCAGTTGCTCAGGCGATAGCAGATTGCGTTCTTCGCTCTTGCCGGAGGGATCACCAATCATGCCGGTAGCTCCACCTACTAATGCAATGGGCCGGTTTCCTGCTTTCTGGAACCTTCGCAGCATCATCAATTGCATGAGCGAGCCGACGTGTAGGCTCGAAGCGGTTGGGTCAAAACCGATGTAGACGGTTTGGGGACCGGAGGCGAGGAGCTTAGAGAGGCCAGTTTCATCCGTGCATTGATGGATCAGCCCTCGCCAACGAAGTTCTTCGAGCAAATCGTGAGAATCAGGCATGACGTCGTGCCCTGAGGATTGAAGAAAACGGAATCGGAAGTCACTCCAAAGGAGTGTCGGTTCTAGGCGGGATGTTTTTAAGGGGGCACAAACCCTTTCTAGGTTCGCAGCACCCCTGGTATGATCCTGCACCATGGCTACTCCGTCGCATCCCGCTGATCTTTCCTCCCTCGACAAACTCTCTCAGACACTTCTGGAGCGAGCTCGCGAGTTGCCCGAGGGCTCCTACACCACAAAGCTGATGCTTGGTGGGGTCCCAAAAATCGCTGGCAAGGTCCGCGAGGAGGCCGAAGAAATGATTGAAGCTGCAGAGGCTCTCAGTCCTGATAAGGCCGTTAGCGAGATCGATCCCAGCGATAAAGACCGCCAGCATTTGATTTACGAGGCCGGCGATTTGATCTATCACACTTTGGTGATGTTGGCACATCGTGGCGTCGGTATTCAAGAAGTTGTGGCTGAACTAGCTCGGCGAGAAGGAACTTCCGGTTTGGTCGAGAAAGCGAATCGCCCCCCCAAGACATAGAAACACGACGAATTGTGGATAGCAAACTTTTGAAAATTGGCGTTCCGAGCAAGGGACGGCTAAGCGAGTTGGCCAGCGATCTTTTGGCCCAAGCCGGTGTGAAGTATCGACGGCAGAATCGTGGTCTGACAGCCAAGGTGGATGGATTGCCGATCGAGATTGTTTTCTTGCGAACCGACGACATTCCCACGATGTGCGCGGTCGGTGCGATTGCGATGGGCATCACCGGAAGTGATTTGGTCCGCGAGTCCGAATTGATGTACCCCGATCACGAAAAGGTCAAAGTGCTTAAAAAGCTTGGCGTTGGCAAGTGTCGGCTTGCCATCTGTGTGCCTGAGGAATCTGATCTCGAATCCGCTGAACAGCTTGACGGAAGTTCGATCGCAACAAGCTTTACCGAAATCACCAAAGACTATTTGGCACAACACAACGCCAAGGCAAAAGTTATCGCCTTGGCTGGCAGCGTAGAAATCATGATTGGCCTCAAACAGGCAGACGCGATTGTCGATCTAGTCGAAACTGGCAGCACGCTTGCGGCTAATCGACTTCGCATTATGAGCGTCATCGACACCTACGAAACCGTTCTGATTCAGGGCCCCAATGTGCCGGATCCGCAGACGGCCGAGCGAGTCTATCGACGTCTGGAGGGCGTGTTAATCGCCAGGGACTATTCACTTTTGGAATACAACATTCCCAAGGCCCAACGAGAAGCGGCCGAAGCGATCACGCCTGGTATGAACTCGCCAACCGTCAATACTCTGGAGGATGAGGACTGGTTGAGCATCCGAGCGATGGTTCGACGCAAGGAAGTCATCACGGTGATGGAGCAGCTGGAAGGATTGGGAGCTTCGGCGATTCTGGAAACCGCTATCACCAATTGCCGCATGGGTAATTAGTGAGCCGAAGGAAGAGCGTAGCGATGCATTGTGTGACGCGAGACTCAGACCTGCATGACGCCTCGGCCTGATCATCCGTAGTTCAGCCCCACCCGGCCTTTGAAACGTCCGATCTCCCCAAAGTGCATTGGTACCTAACAAGTTTCCTGAGTTGGTGAGCCGTGGACCGAATGTGAGCGGAGCGAACGAAGACGCCGCGTGAAAGACAGTTCTATGGGGTGTTTGGCGTGCAAACCCTATATCTTTCCACAATACATTGGCCCGGTTCCTTCGCGGCTGCGCTCACATTCGGTCCATGGCTCACTAAACAACTACGCTTTTCGCGTTGTCGAACTTGTGTAGGTAGCAATCCCCAGAGGGTAGGTTTGACACTACCAGCTCAAAACGCCGGAGCTTTGGCCAAACTCTTCGATCTCCAGGCCTGCGTCTTGCATCAGTTTTACGAATAAGTTGCAAAGTGGTTGATCGTGAAGACCTTTGCGAAGATTGACATATTGTCCGTGTTTGTATCGACCGCCCGCTAAGAAGATTGGGAGGTTCTTGGCGTGGTGGGCGTTGGCGTTACCGAGGTTGCTTCCAAACAGGATTGAAGTCTCGTCAAGCAACCGACTGCCACCGTCCGTCCGGCCTTTCATGTCGCCTAGAAAATCGTTGAAGCACCGTACGATCTCGCTCTCGATCATCTGAAGTTGCTGGATTTTTGTAGTGTCTTGTCCGTGGTGCGAAAGGTTGTGATGGTTGCCGGTCACGCCATTGATCGTTGGCACGACAAAGTGATCTTGGATCATCAGGGTGACCACTCGGGTCGAGTCCGTTTGAAGCATCAGAGGGATCAAGCCGGTGAGCAAACGGGTCCGACCGATGAGGTCTCGCGGATCCAGGATGTCCGATGGTGCGGGTTCATCAACTTGCGGTTTTGGCCGGTCCATCCAATCTTGCTGGTCCCCGATATCGCGTTCCGCTTGTCGCACACTTTCGAGATATTCGGCCAACAGGCGATTGTCGCTGCGACTACTGGAACGCTTCAGTTTGCGAGTCTGGTCGGCGACCTGGTCGAGAATGCTGCGTCCATCATCAAGTCGTCGTTTCTGTTGTCGAACTTCATTGGGGCGACCAGAAAGAAACAACTTTGCAAACAGCTTCGCCGGGCTCGTTTCTGCCGGAATCATCACGCCGCCCGACGTGAATGACTGACTTCGCGAATGTGCCGTTCCAAGCGTGACGGAGGGAAAACGCGTTTGGTTCCCGTACTGATTGGCGACCATTTGGTCGACACTGATCGAATTCTGGAAACCTCCGGTGCCGGGTTTGCGTGCCGATGTCAGCCACGTCAATTCGCTGTCATGAGGTTGGCGACCGGTTTGGTCTTCGTGCGATAGGCCGCTGAATAGAGTGAATTCGTCACGGTGTTGCGCGAGCAACTCAAGGTAAGGCGTCGTGTTGTAGTCTCGGCCAATCACTTCAGGCCATAGGTTTTCAGGGTATAAGCCAAGCGCCGTGCAAATCATTACCATTCGTTTGGGCGGCCTCGCTTCCATAGATGCAAATGCGGGCTGCATTGATTCGAGCATCGGGAGTGCCATCGCAACTCCCGCTCCGCGAAGCATCGTACGTCGATTAATCGAAGGCGACATGAAAGCTCTCTTTGGACTTACTGATTCAAGAAGAGACGACTGTTGACGACCGCATGGATGAGGTCTCGGACGGGAAAGTCACTTTGACGATGTTCATCAAGAATCGACTCGATGATGGAGCGATCGGCAAATTCAATCTCGCCTCCAGTCGCGTAGGTTGCCAATTGACTTACGAAGTGCCGGGCAACTTGATCTTTTTGCGACATGAGGTAGTCGCGAAACTCGAACCAGTCTTCGAACACAAATCCATCATCCGTTTGAGCGCTCGCATCTACCAGCGGACCTGCTGTAGGAGGCAACTTTTGGATGATTCTGCCGATTTCCCTTTGTCCCCCAAAGACTCGGTATCGATCTCGAAACCCGCCGATGGGATCAAAGACTTCCAATGCAAACCCTGGCGGATCGATTTTCGAGTGGCAGGCCTGACAGGATTCGTTGTCACGATGTGCGCTCAAGATCTCTTTGATAGACGTTTTTCCACGAATGTCGGGTTCAATCGACCCCACGCCAGGTGGCGGCGGAGGAGGCGGTGTGCCAAGGAAGTTTGTGAGAACGAAGTTGCCTCGCATCACGGGTGAGGTCGTCGTGCCATTTGCGGTCGTTTTCAAAATGGCTGCGTGTGTGAGTACGCCGCCGCGGGGGCTGTCTTCCGGAATCGAAACACGCTGAATGTGTTGGTCGGTAACCCCCTCGAAGCCATAGTGTTCAGCCAAACGCCGGTTGACAAACGTAAAGTCGCTATCGATCAAATTGCACAGCGTGAGATTCTCGGCAATCAAAGCTGCAAAGAACGCTTGAGTCTCCTTGGGAATCGCGTCAGCTAAAACTTCATCGAACTCGGGGTAGAGGCCGTCATCGGGCGTCGTGGCATTGACCTTATTCACTCTCAGCCATTGCCCGACGAAATCATCGGTAAATCTTCTCGACTTGGGGTCGTCAAGCATCCGATCGACTTGTTCTCGCAGGACATCGGGCTCACCAAGTTGACCTTCCGTTGCGAGATCCATTAACTCCTTGTCAGGCAGGCTCTTCCACAGGAAGTAGGAGAGACGGTTTGCAAGTGCGTATTGGTCAAGCAAACCAGGTTGGCCGTCGAAAAGTAAGAATTGAGGAGAGACAAGCATGGCGCGAAGAGGCAAACGAGCCGCTGTCACAAAGCCTCTGCCTTCAGCGAGAGGTGTTTCAGCCAAGGCAATGAAATCTTCCAATTCACTCGTGGCAACAGGACGCCGAAAGATTCTTGGGGCCCACTTTTCAACGATGTCTTGGATTCGCTCTAGAAGAAAACCTTGCGAAGGATGCACTTGGTACCCGATATCACCCCGATGCATCGGTATGTTTTGGTCACCCAGTAATCCTCTTGTGCTTGGGGGAGGCCATGATTCGTTCAGCGGTCCTTCCACGCGTTGTGAAAGGATAGCTAGACCGGGGCCTTTATGAAATTTAGCGCCACCCGAGGCGAAAACACTTCCCTCTCCATCACCAGGGTCCACAAATGTCAGGTAGGGCTGATCACCGGGGCGAAGAAACGCATCGACTTGAAAGTCGAGCGGTTGACCCGGCGGCAGGTCGATGGCCTTGAGCAACTTGGCTCCCGTCGATTCGCCCTTGACGATGACCTTGGCGGTGAGCGTTTGGTCAGTCTGGTACGCTGCCATCCGCATCGATAAACGGTACAAACCTTCAACAGGCACATTAAAGGTGAACTGGGTCAGGTAATCGACATCGCGAAACAGGACAATGCCGTCGCCATACTTGAGCGGGCGTGTGATGCTGCCGCCGAACTGAAGCGGTTTTTCATGCCATTCCTTCAGTCGGTCAAATCCGATCTCACCAAAGTTTCGATAGGGATTGTTGCCCAATCGAATGGCAGCATCCAAAGCTTTGTCGACCGCAGTGAGCAAGCTTTTCATATGAATCGAAGAAAGCCGCTGGTGATCGCCAACACAATCAAATGATTGAGATTCGACCTCGTCGGGAAACTCTCTCGTCACATCCGAAGAGATTTTCAACAAGTCTTGTAGCGTGTAGCCGAGTTCCAGCTTCGTTAGTCTTCTCGCTCTAACTCGGCCATTTTCGCGTTGTTGCTCTAGGCCATGTTCAACGAGGCGATCCGACAGCGATCTCAAAGCGTTCTCAAGCAAATCGTCGGGCGGTCGCTCCTCCTCCTCAGGGGGCATCTCACCACTCTTCGCACGATCGAAGATCTTGACCCATAGTCGTTCGTTCGAATCATCCAAGTGCTCCGTTCCAAGGCTTTCAAAATTCAAGCCGGTGACGGTGTCCGAGTCGTGACAGGCGATGCAGTGATCCTGGACCAGTCGTTGGATTTCCTTGTTGAACGCCAAGCACGGCTTACCAATACAAGTTTCGACGGCAAGCAACAAACCGAAGGTCATCATTCGCGTGGACACGCGGACATTCGTCATTGGGAAGAGGAGCTTCAAGACGGACTCAAGGAAATGATTTGCAAGGACTATCTATGGTGCGATCTGAGATTGGTTAGCGTATTTCGCTATCACTTCCGCTTCGCTCTCATCAATGTGACCATTTCCATCGGTATCAATGAAGCTGAAGTTTGGCCTCAGCTCATCGGTCGCTTCGTCGATCATGATGACCCCATCACCATTTCGGTCCAGGAAGGTAAGCATGTCCTTGCCGGTGTATTTTCCTTTCGGCATGCCCGAGTTTTCATTCTTAGCATCCTTTGATTCGACTGTACTTTCTAGGCTCGCGTCTTGGGCATTCGCGTACTTAGCGGCAACTTCAGCTTCGCCGATATCGATCTTCCCGTTCGAATCTGAATCGAGAGAATCAAAGTACATTTTCAAATCATCCGAAGCTTCGGACCGTGAGATCATCTCGTCACCATCCGTATCCATTGACGTAACGATTGTCTTGCCCGTCAACCGACTTGGTTCGCGAGCTGGCGATTTCTCGTCGGTGTAGGCTACTGGTGGCAGGTACGGCAAAAGTCGTTTGATTTCCTGCTCGCTAAGCACTCGATCGCGATTCAAATCAAATCGCTCGAGGATCTGTTCGATACCCGAGGAAGCGACCGGCTCAGAGTGCTCAGTTTGGTTCTCAGTGTGGTGGTCGGCTAATACGGCCGCCCAGAGAAAAGTCGCTGAACAAAGAGTGATGCTCAGTGGTCGCAAAAGTGACTTGGTGGGCACGCAAATTCGATCAGATAAGGGAAGCCATGGAAACCAATAACGCCACCGTTATGATCGCCCGATCTGACTCGAGTTCCATGGTTTTTCCCGAATCACATTGTCACGCTCGGAAACGCTCTTCAGTTGCCCTGTTCCGATTCAGGCGTGTCGGCCTTCAATCTGGATTGACCAGCAAATAAGGGGGGGGATCGGCTGGGAAGCCTCTTTCGCTCTCTGGTCGGAGTCGTGCAGCGGTTCAACTCTGAGCAGGGATCCTTGCAGTCAATTTTCCTGGCCAGATGACCGAGCCCCAAGCTGCTCTACGTGTCGTGTGGCTAGGCCGCTTGACGCGACTCGCCATCATCCCAATGGGCGCGTTGTCGGCGTAGATCGCGAATCTTGGCAGACTTCTGATGTAGTTCCTCTTCAAGTGCGCGAACCCGCTGTTGGGATTCGGCATTGGCCTCCAGCGAGTCCTCGTGCTCTGCGCTAACACGTTTTAGATGCAGCGTGAGTTCGGCGATTCGTTTTTCTAGCTCGGGTTTCTGATTTGCGGCGGATCGAAGCGTAGATAGTTGAGCTTGGAGACTCTGTATCTCACGCTGTTGAGTTGCGATCTTGGATTGCTCGGTATCGAGCATTTTTTGGGTTTCATTGATTTGGCTATTGAGACGCACAACGACACCTTGATGCTCTTGCTGCATGGTTTCAGACGCCTGCATTGATCGTTGTAGCTGTTGGTCGCGCTCGCTGACTTGCTGTTGAAGAAGTTTGCGAGAGTTCTGAAGCTCCGCCTGCACGGTTTCGAGCTCCTTGTCAAATGACATTTTCATTCGTTTAGCCTGTTCGGCAGCATCAACTCGAAGATGTTGCATGCCGTGCTCTTGTTCCTGACGCAAATCGGCGATGGCTTGATCCTTCGTTTGGCTCAACGAAGCAACTGTTTCCGCATGCTCGTGCTTGAGGGCTTCAACGAATTGTTCGTGTTTCTGACCCAAGGCGAGCATCTCTTGCTCGTGTTTCTCGACAGCTTCGCGGTGGAGATCGGTTTGGCTGCGGTACTGCTCGATAAGTTTATTGTACTTTTGCGATTGCAAGTCGATCTCGTGGACCTTGTCAGCCAGCTCTTTTTCTTGTCGACCGGCCGTCTGTCGAAGTTCGGCAAGGCTCCCCTGGTGACTATCGAGCTCGTGCTTTTGCTGGTTGATGAGTGTGTTTTGCGACAACGCATTTTGCTGAACATCGGCCAATGACGCGAGCGACTTTTCGTGCTTCGATTGTTGATTTGCGAGTTCTTCTCGAAGTTCTTTGATCTGGGACTCGAGTCTTTCAGAATGCTCTCGTAGGGCTTGTCCCTTTTCTTCTTCGCCACGAACTTGATCAACCGCTTCGGCAAATGACTGACTTCGATCGTCG
>JBCCKZ010000105.1:0-11881 GCA_039027135.1 Planctomycetota bacterium | reverse complement strand
GTTACCAAAGAAGCCAAGCACCTCGACTAGAACATCATCCTGCTCTTGAGTCGCGAAGCTAGCTGGATATTTTTGGCTACCACTGGGAATTCGTATCCACACAAGTTGCCCAATCCGAGTGAGCCGTCAACCGAATGTGAGCGGAGCGAACGAAGGTGCCGGGAGATAGACAGTTGTGTGAGGTGTTCGTAGTGCGAAACGTAAATCTTTCAGCCATGCACTTACTCGGTGCCCTCGCGGCTACGCCGCATCCGGCCCACGGTTCACAAGAAAGCACGACTCTCGCATTGTTTGACTTGAGTAGATGCCAATGCCCCGAAGGAGCGTCACTCAAATACCGCTAGTGCGTCATGGCATAAACGACGATGTTAATTCCCATCGGATAAGCTTTCTTGACCGAGAATTCATCGAAGTACCACTTCTGCTCCCCTTCACGCTCCCAGCCATCGCCGAGGTCCGTGTTGTGGCAAATGAAAACCATGATGCGTCCTTCGTCATCCGTGATGGCGCGATAGTGCGGAATCGATGTGTCGCTACCGTCCCAAGTTGATTCCCACGAAGTGAAAGTGCCATCCGCGTTTCGTCTGACGCTATTGATTGCCGGCACTTGAGGTTTCTCTTTGATGTCATAAACACAGTGAAAGATCTCATGTTCGATGGGAACGTCCACTGGTTCTCGATCGGGAAAGACTCGTTTGAGTTGCCGCGCTAAGTTCTCGTATTGAGCATCGCCCCAAAAATCATCGATCATCACAAAGCCACCGCGTTTGCAAAAATTGCGCCAGCCCTCGACTTCGGCCGAGGTCAACTGCATGGCGCCGGGCTCAATGATGTAAACAAATGGGTAGTCAAGAATCTCGTCATCCGTCAGTTCAAGGATGATTGGATTGGGATTGACTTGCAGCGAAGTCAATTGGTGCAGGCGAAGCGAGAAGTTCAAGTCCGAATCGGGGTAGTCCGTGTCCCACTTGTTGCCCCATCGACCATACCCGCTTTGTGAGGTGTATTTAACGCGAACAAACGTAAACGCGTCGGCTGCGTACGTTGGATCTAACTCCCACGTGGGAACCCCGTTGCGGTACTGAGTCACATCATAGTATCCGCTTCGGCGATATCGACGCTGTGCGAATCCCGTTGCTGCAAACACCACAATCGCAAATGCCAGTGAAAACGATTTCCAATTCAAAAACCAGTGACGACTCATTGAAGTTTCTCACTTTGACGTTCGGTGGATTGCTCGTTGACGATTTTGAGTAGAAGGCTTCCCGCTTCGCGGTATCTTGGCGCTTGATCGAGTGCCAACAATGCGAAACGTCGTGCGTTTTGAATGTCGCCCAAACGTTTAGCGGCCACGGATCTTCGATAGTGCAGCTCCGCGGGATCGATTACGGGGAATTCAGCCAAGGCCGCTAGGGCTTTGGAAGCGACATCCCATTGGGCGTTCTTCTCGGCCGCATCTGCGACAGCATTCCATGTTTCTATCTTTGTGGGCCAGGTCTCGACGAGTTGCTGAGCCCAGATCGAAGCCTCCAACCATGCATCACGCTCGGATGCCAACTCATAGAGTCGCATCAGGGCATCACTGGAATCACTATCGATGGCGACGCGTTCTCGGAGCATCTTCGCTTCCATCGTCTCGTTCTGTAGACCGCGATAACAAGTCGCCAGATTGTCTAGCACACCACCGCGATCACCTGAAACGGCACCCATCTTTCGGAGTGGCCGCAGTGAATCGATTGCCTGCTCGAATTGTTTGCCTCTGATCATGACTTGGGCTTTGCGAAGTGTTGCTTGATGGTCGACGAGGGAGAACTGGGCGAGCGGTTCATACCAACCGCCGTCGTTCTTACCGTTCTTCGGATCATCTGCCAGGCCAGGTTCTTTGTCGTTGTCAGATCCCCTTCCGCCTCGTTGCCTCGATCGTTGGCCTGATTCGTTCGGGTTCGATGCGTTAGCTTGAAATTGCACGCCGGGAGCGAAGGAGTCCGCGAGATCATGTGCGTATCGATCGAACTGAATCTGCAGACGATTCAGTGGCGCAACGCGAGCAGAAAGGGCGTCGTTGATCGAGATGCCGTCGCGCAAATCATCCAAGACATCTAACAGTCGATCAAACCCGTATTCGTCGACGATGTATTCAACGACGAGTGAGCATTGGTAATAGGCGAACAGAAGGTGTTGTGGAGTGGGTGGCTTTAGGAACGCTTCGGTGAGTTCGGCGATCGGTGTCAATTGACCCGATTGAATCATCGCCTGATAGGTTGGTGACATGCCCTCACCCCACGCAATGTTCTTTTGTCTTTCCTCGTAGACTGAAATGCCTTCGCTGAGCCACCGGGGCATGCGGTTCTTGGTCTTTTGAAGTGTGACCACATGGGCGAATTCATGCCAAAGAACCGCGTGCAAATTGGGGGGGAAGGCCCCCTGAGATGACGGACTGTTCGCTGTAATGACGCGTCCGAAGCAGACACCGAGATAGCCTTGCCCACCGGGTAATCCAAAGGTGCGAATCGCGAAGTCGGCTTGGCGATCAAAGATCTCAATCAGAGTCGGTTCATCAAGTTCGACCTGATACTTTTTGCACAAAATGCTTCGAGCTTCGCTGAGTAAGCCGGCGACGGCGTCGCCATGCAAACGTGCTTCACGAGCATCCATTCGAATTTTAAGGCCCTCCCGTTCGATCGTGTTCATCTTGCTCATCTCATCACGGAGTGTCATGAGGTTGTGCGCAACCACGTTGTAAGGATCATTTGACTTGGATGCTTGGGCGGCTTCCCAGCCCTCTTCTTCGCGACCGAGTCGCAAGAGATCCTGGGCAAGAGCTAGTGTTGCCGCTTGATGGTCTGGTTCGAACTGCAAAGCCAGCTGTTGCATTTCAGCCGCCTCGGCGAAGCGGTACTTGTCCGACAATTTTCGACCGATGAGATGATAAGCGTCAGCGTTTTCTTTGGCCGGGTCGAAGGCGTCGCTCAAGTGCTCTTTGTAGTTCGTTTGATCGCCGAGAACTTGCGCAATGACCGCGCGCAACGAAGCCGCCGCCCAGTGACCAGGGTGCACTTCTTCCACCTTTTGTAGCACCATCTCTGCCTTATCGAACCTTTCTTGATCGATAAAGTTCTCTGCCTGAAAAAGCCAAGCGTCTGCGTAACGCGGGTTTGCCGCGAGTGTTCGCCGGGCGAATTGGTCGGCTTTCTTTGGGTCTGTCGATTGCCAAGCAAGCGCCGACAGGTGAAGCACGCGAGGATCGTCGCCGGAAATCTCCAAGGCCTCCGCAAGTGTCTTCGAAGCGGTCGCGTAGTCTTGTTTCAGAAGCGCCAGCTCGGCAGTGGCAATGTAGGTCTCTAGATAAGCGGGATCGGACTTGCGAACACGATCATAGAACTGAGTGAGTATCTGACGGGCATCTTGTCCTCGCTCCGAAAAAAAACGTCCGATAGCGATGAGATTATCTCGTCCGCTATAACGCGTTGGCGTCGCGATGATGCGACTTTCCCATGTCTGGGCGAGCTCATGGGCTTCGTCATGCCGCCCCGCCCACTCAAGCGACTCGATCCCCAAGAGCCCCAGGGTAATGCTTGTCCGGTATCTCTCGATTTGCAGTTGATAGGTTTCGAAAGCTGCGTCGTAGTCTCCGACGGCCAGATAAGACTTGATCAGCAGTCTTGCCCAACGCTCGTTGTAGGAGCGTTTAACGGCAGCGGAGGCCTGCTCGATAACGGTTTCGTATTGACCAGACTGGAAATCGGCAGCCGTCTGCGTGATGCTCTGGGCATTTGCTGTTCCAGCCAGCAAGCTGCTTATCAGCGTCAACGCGAGTGCTCTCCCGCAGCAACCGCTGAAAGCCCGGCGGCCCCATTCTTGTATCCACTCTTCAATGTTCATGACGCCATTGTAGGCGAGCTACCACGGCATGCGTCGAATAATGGGGGCACCCGATGGTTGCTCGGGAACAGACGGTCTGCTCTTGCCGGCTGCTAGTTGTTAGCGGCTGCGAAGCGATCCCACATTATTAAGGGGATCTTGGCGACATCAAATGTCACCGTACGCTCCAAAAATCAGCGTCGCTACTGGACTGGAGGGACAACTCGCTCTCTTGAGAACCCTCGAATCAACGGGTTACTAACCTTCGTCCGCGGCTCGCAGAAAGTCCTTGACGACAGGTTCAAAATCACAGAAATCTTCGTCATTGAAGTACAGGGCGAGTTCTCTAGCGGCTGCCTCTTCGCCGTCGCTGGCGTGAACGAGGTTCATTTGCTGGCTGCCGCTGAAATCTCCTCGAATGGTACCCGCTGCCGCCTTGAGTCCGCTGGTTGCACCGAGCATGTCGCGAATCACCGAAATGGCCTGCAGTCCATCGAGGGCAAGGGCAACGATGGGTGCTGAGGTGATGAATGATTCAAGCGAAGGATAGAAAGGCTTTTCAACGTGCTCTGCGTAATGCTGTTTCGCCAAATCAGGGGTCACCTTGAGCATTTTCATCGCGACGATCGTGAGGCCTTTCTTTTCGAATCTGGCGATGACCTCACCGATCAATCCGCGTTGGACACAATCTGGCTTGAGGAGGACTAGGGAGCGTTGCATGGCGTTTGGAGCTTGGTTAGGTGTTGATGTGTTCTGATGATTGGAAAGGCTGAGCATCATAAGCTCAACGAGTGCTTACTCTCCGTCCGGGAGAGTTGGCCCCAGTGGGCCGGTGCGGGTATTGATTGAATCCCTCTTCAGGTCCTCTCACCCAGCCATCCCTGTGGGACGGTAAGCATCCCCAAGGGAGGAGAGAATCCTCGATTCCTGAAGGTTTCGCAGACGGCAGCGTACGACGGACGCTTTGACCCGTCGAGGCGACCTCAGACGTATTTTTGCAGTGCTTGGGCAACCTTTGCTGGGTCGTCATCACGACGCAGTTGCTCAATTTGAGCCGGTTTCATGCCAATTTTCTCGAGATGGCTCACGAGTCGTTTCCAGATGGTTTCCCGCTTCTTGCCTTCGGCCAGGTAGAGCTCCGTAACGGCTTCCTGGGCCTTCTGGAGCCCGATCGCGTCGCGATTCTCGTAGTAGTTGCGGATGATTTTTTCTTGATAGCGGCTTCGTTCTGCAGGCATGCGGACTCCGTTGCGGATTTGAAGATTGATCGGTTCGCCTATTCCATCGACGCGAAGCTCGATAAGCTTTGCCAGAAACCAAGGAACGGTCAATCAATTTGTTACTCGTATTTTCTGACGATTTTGAATCTGATGAATCAAACTCGCACGTCATCTGATTCAGCTCAATCCCCAGTGGTCTCTCGGGGCGTGAGAGGTGCGGTGACCGTCGATGTGGACAATCGCGAGGAGGTGCTTCGTGCGACTCGGCAAATGTTGGCACTTCTTATCCGAAGAAATGGTATCGAAAAGTCTGATGTTGCCTCGGCTACCTTCACCGTCACAAGTGACCTGAAGAGCGAGTTTCCCGCGGTGGCCGCTCGCCAACTTGGCTGGATCGAAGTCCCTCTTTTGTGCGGCTATGAAATTCAAGTGGAAGGCTCGTTGGAACGCTGCGTTCGAGTCTTGATTCACTGGAACACCACCAAGACTCAGACGGACATCCACCATGTCTATCTGCACGGGGCCAAGCGTCTGCGGCCTGATCTGATGAGTTTTCCTGAGGTGGATTTCGATGAGTTGGAAACTTGGATCACATCGCAAATGCAGGAGGAGATGTGAGCTGGTGCCCCTCGATGACTGTCCAGCCTGGGGACAGCCAGTTTCCGCAGTAATTCGATGTCCCTCCGAGCTCCTCGTTTAAATTGGATCGGCAATGTTGCCTTGTCCGCCGCTCGCGCTGCCGTGGCTGTCGCTCGAGGCGTCACGCTTGTTGAGCCGCAGCTTGAGGATGGCATCGTCAATAAGGTCAAGCAAGTCAACACAAGGTTGATCACCGATGAGCTTGACGTGGCTCGTTTTTGGCAAAGTTACCAATCTGCGATCGCCGGTGATGCCGTCATCGCCGAGGCTGTCACGAGCGGACTTCGTAGCGCAGGATGTGTTGAGTTGCAGATCGACAGCATGGCAGCAGCGTTATCGCGATTGCTGCGTGAAGTTCACCAAGTGCATCATGGCATGTATCCCAAGCTCGATGGGCAATTGGAACTACGGATGCGGCCACTTAAAGACCGCTGGGATACCGTCGGTGCGGGTTTAATGTTGTCGGCAGCCAAGCAAGCTTGGACGATTGACGCACCGGAGGCATGGTATCCAAGACGCTTGACGACTCACATCGTCAAACCGTTGGTCGGCGGCGGAGGCGGAGTGCTTGATGAAGCAATTTGGATTGAGGCCATGCTGACGGATGTGGACCCGTCGGTTCCCGAAGTCGTTCGTTTAGCCTACCTCGTCGTTCTTGATGCGATGGAACGCTACCTGGTGGCTACGGGAAGATCGATCAGCGAAGAGATTCGCGATGCATGGCGTTTGGCCGCCGTGCCCATGACGCTAGAAGCATCGGCTGATCTGGAAGTCACGCCACCAACAATCGACTGCATCGGAACAGCGATGGATCTGTGGCTGGGTGGTTTGGTGGTTGAACCATCCTGGCTGCTTGACTGGTGGGCGGGGCGTGATCAAGCCAAGCCCTTGCCAGTCGTCATTGGAGCACTCCACAAGTACCTTCACGAGCAGAACGTCTTCACGCCAAGATCGTCAGAAGACCAAGGAAAAGAAAAAGAGTAACTGATGACCGCGTCTGAAGAGCTTAAAGCTGCACTTGAAAAGCACTCCATCGAGTTGCCTGAGGGGAGCATCGATCGTCTGCGTCAATACTCTGAGGTGATGTGGAAAATCAACGAGAGTCTCAACCTAACCAGACACACGACCTTTGACCTGTTCGTTGGGCGCGATATTCGTGACTGCGTTCAACTAGCCAATGTGATTGAAGCTGGCGAAGAGGTTTTGGACCTGGGGAGTGGTAATGGAATTCCTGGGATACCGTTGGCAATTCTCCGCCCGGATATTGAAGTTTCCCTCGCTGAGTCGGTTGCCAAGCGGGCCACGGCGTTGAATCAGATCGTTTCTGATTTGGAGTTGCCGGTTGCGGTCTACGGTGCTCGAGGCGAAGACTTGTTTGAGGACTTTCGGTTCACGTCGGTGGTCTCAAGAGCAGTGGCCTCCATCACCAAGTTTTGTCGTTGGTTGGAACCTCACTGGTCAGGAGTTGGTCGCTTGTTACTTGTCAAAGGACCACGTTGGATTGATGAACGAGGTGAAGCCAGGCACCAGGGAGTGATGCAGGGGCTAGCCATGCGAAAGGTTGCTGAATACTCGCTTGGCGATGACGAAGAGGCACAAGGCGTCATCTTGCAAATTCAACCCAAGGCCCGCGAAGAGTGATGAGTGGCGTGAACCCACCCGAATCTTCACCCCGATTCAATGACAAATCCTCCGTGTTTATCGACACTAGAAGTTATCGAGGCGAACTTGGATTCGGACCTTTGTCTGGGCGGTGGCCTCATCCCTGCGAGGTAAAACACATTCCCCTCGACCAAATATTAAAATAACGCTCTCAGAGCTAGGCTCGATACTACCAGTTTTGATTTTACTGAGTGCCCATGAATTCCCCCGCGAATATTGATGCAGCTCCCAGCGGGGGTGTGGACAAAAGCGGCGAGCGTGTCAGCGAGATGTTTCGTCAGATCGCGCCTCGCTACGACACGATGAATCACGTGCTCTCCGGTGGAGTCGATTTCTACTGGAGGTGGCGAGCCGTCAGGCGGATGCGACCCGCAGGTGAAGGATCGCCGATGCTGGATGTGTGCACCGGCACAGGAGATTTGGCACTCGCGATGGCTCAGAAATTCACCGACCGGGAGGTAGTCGGCACGGATTTCTGTGCGGCGATGCTCGACCTGGCTCGAGACAAACGGATGAAGGACGATGCCACCAAGGGAATTGACTTTATTGAGGCTGACTCGCAGCAACTTCCCTTCGATGACAACCGTTTCGGCGCTGTGACGGTCGCGTTCGGCTTGCGGAACGTCGCCGATACGGATCGCGGGCTTGCCGAAATGATGCGAGTCTGTGTTCCAGGTGGACAGGTTATGGTGCTTGAGTTTGCTCAACCCACAATGCCGATCGTCAAACAGGTTTACGGTTTTTACTTTCGAAACATTCTTCCGCGGATCGGCCAGTGGTTTGCCCGCAATGAAAAAGAAGCCTACGACTACCTTCCTGAGTCGGTCGGCGAGTTTCCCTTCGGGCAAGCTTTGGCCGATCGTATGGTGGGTGTGGGATTAACCAACGTTCGATTCACGCCGATGACTCTTGGTACCGTGATGATTTACGAAGGTACAAAACCACTGCATTACGACGAAGGGTCGATGGGGGAGAATCCTTGAGCTCGTCTAGCCATGCCAGATCGCTTCCCATCGTGATCGCCATCACGGGTGCGAGCGGTGCCGTCTACGCCACTCGCCTGTTGCAATTGCTTTCGAACGCCGACCGACAAGTCCATCTCACGATCAGCCCCTCGGGAGCTGCAGTCATTTATCAAGAGCTGGGTCTTACGATTGATGTGCGTAAACCGGACTTACCCAAGCTGCTATCGACCGTACCAAAGTATGTCGATGATGATGGGCATCGTGAGACCGCGGAACACGCCGCAACACTGACTGATCAATTCATTCGCTATCACGCCTACGATGATTACATGACGCCGATTGCCAGCGGTTCATTTAGGACGGCTGCAATGGTTGTTTGTCCATGCAGCGGTAGCACACTCTCGGGGATAGCCAGGGCTAGCGCGTCAAACTTGATCCAAAGAGCTGCGGAGGTCCATTTGAAGGAGCACCGAAAGCTAATACTTGTGCCCCGCGAAACGCCCATGTCAGTTTTGCAGCTCGAGAATGCAACAAAGCTTGCCGCGGCTGGTGCCGTTTTGCTGCCTGCGATGCCAGGCTTTTATCATCCGATCGATGGTATCGGAAGCCTTGTCGACTTTGTGGTTGGACGCATCCTTGATCAGCTCGATGTCCCAATTGAATTGATCAAGCGTTGGGGCGCACCTGGTTGATTGCATGTCGACAGTGCCTTTGTCCCTGCCTCCGACGAATGCGGAGGATCCGTTAGCCCACGTGGTTCTCTTCCAGCCAGAGATCCCACAGAACACTGGCAACATAGCACGAACTTGCGTCGCCGTCGGGGCGAAATTGTGGATCGTTAAGCCGATGTCATTCTCTCTCGATGAGAGACGCGTTCGCCGTGCGGGACTCGATTACTGGCCGCACTTGAGTTTGCAACTTGTTGAAAACTGGGATGAGTTGCTAAGTGAGCTGAGCGGTCAACGTTTCTTTTTCTTCACGAAATTTGCCAAACGTGGGATTCATGATACGGCTTTCAAGCGAGGTGACGTGCTAGTTTTTGGGCGCGAAACGTCTGGTCTTCCCAAATTGGTCGTTCATTCCGACGACCCGCGTTGTCTTCGTCTTCCCATGACTGACGAAGTTCGATCGCTCAATCTGTCGAATACCGTTGCCATAGCGCTCTATGAACACCTGAGACAGGTTGGTGGTGAACGCTGATCCGCATCAATTCGTTTTAGATTCAGACTCCTGGTCACTGCGACGAAGACGCGCTATCTCGAATCGTATCATGCGTTCTTCTCTTTGAGTGATCGCTAAACGCTCTTCCAACCGGCGCATCCGACTCTCGGGAGTAAGCTTGATCAACTTGTCAAAAACTCGCAGGATCACCACGGCTCGAACGACGCGCATCATCGTTCCTCGAAGGCGGTAGGCTTTGACGAGTTTCGTGATCCGAGAGACTTTGGCCAGCCTTGCTAGTCTCGTTGTCCGCACCAACGCAAGACCACGTAAGAACGAAAAGAGCGGCAATGCAATGATGGCGAGATCGATCCAGTGTGTTTTGACGTACGCCATCTTCTTTCTCGATATGGCCAGCATCAGGATGAATTCAGCGGCGAAGGCAAACCAGATGACGCCCGTGCCAATGTGCATAATCCATCGCAGCCAAACGTGCGTGGCAACTTGCTTTTGAAAGGCGACTTCAATAAGCAGGATGGGAAGAATAAGCAATGCCACCACAATCATTGGGAGGCTCAGCTCTCGTTCGATCCGCCTACGCAATCTTTGGTCAATCCGTTGCCATCCAAGTCGAGGCAGCCAGATTCGACGATCCATCTCGAGACTACGAGCGGCTAGTCGCAGCGATGGGCATATGACATGCAGCAACGAACTGAAGTGATACCATCGAAGTGACCATAGTTTTGGCCGTATGATCCAGTGGTAGCACGACTCGAGAATGAAAGCTGGCCACAAAAAGAGCATCATGACCAGCGTATAGCTTTGTACCCGAATCATTGTCCGATCTTCAGATTCGAGGCTGAGCGAATCAGATGATGATTGCGCGCCGTCAACAAAGTCAGCAGTCACCTCGGACGTGCCCAGAAAAGACTCGCGCCAAGTCGGGACATCCACCTGGATGACGATCAAGATCGCTTGGCAAACCAGAAAAAACACCGCAAATGCAAGCATCCAAGGAGCCGTGGCTCTCGCAATGGAGCGATGAATCGGGTGGATTTGCCTCTGCATACTTCTATAGGCTCAGAATGGGCGGCATTGAGGCTGAAGAAATCTGATCAAGCTCAATGATCAACGCTGAGTAACACGCCGGGTACATACATGGCGGCGCCGATCAGTAGCGAGAAGGTCCAAGAAGCTCCAAAAAGCCCCAGGCTAGGCATGTCGGGGATGCCTAACGAAGGGCCAAGCAACATAACGAGCGTTGCCAAAGCTGCGAAGAAGGTCATCCGTACACCTGAGAAGAAGACGGATGCCAACAGCATGGATCCGGCGATTCCAACGGACCATGGCGCGATTCCTACGGTCTCGAATTGCGTCTCGTTCTCCCCGCCACCCGAATTGTCGATTGTGTCGACATGAGACACCGCATCTTCAATAGCTCGTAAATCGAACTGACCAGACGCAAGACTTTCTAAGGCTCCCGTTGCCTGGAGGTTCTCAAAAAGACCACTCTGCTTTGCCCAAATTGCAAAGAGGACCAGCAGGATAAGTCCGGCGGCAGCTCGAATCCGACCACCGAGAATCCAGCGGAAAGTCGCCAAGGGTTCGCGTTTTACAGCGTACTTGCCGCTTCTAGCGTCGGCGAGCATGGCCTTCATTCGGGCTCGCTTCGCCTGAGCTGCCAATTTCAAATCTTGCTTGGTGTCAAGGCGAACCTCCGATGCGTCCATGACGGCAGCGGCCAACTGGTAAGACTGAGATCGAGCTTCCATCGCCGATAAGCCCTCTGCCCGGAGTCCTTGCTGTTCAGCTCTTGCGAGCTTTTCGTGGTCGGCGGTCTTTCGATTCGCACTCGCCTTCGAAGCCAACCACGTATAGACCCTATCGCGCAGTATCGTGGGATCGATACCCCCTTCAAAGCTAGGGTCATTTCGCAATCGCGTCTTCATTATTTGAAGCGCGCGGTATCCGAAGATCGCCTCATAAAAGTCTTGCCAACGCTGGCCGCTATATCTGGCGACAAACTCTCGCAAGCCCTGCTCATTACTACCTTCTAGACGTAAGTCACGCACCAACCGCTTCGTCGAATCAACGATCGGTTGAAGCTTTGCCATGGCCGGTCTAATCAGAGTCATTACGTAGATGGATGCCAATGCCAATCCAACAACAATGCCTACAATCGCGGGTGCGATGCCGCTAATCGACCAGGCAAATAAAAACCAGGAAAAGCACCCGAGTACTCCAACCACTCGATCCCACTGTCGCAGTGTTGAAGCCCAGCCAAGAACATGGATTCGAAACTCTGATTCGGGGGCCGATAAAAAGATCGATCCAACGATTGCTGTCAAAAGGAACGTTGGAGGGAAAATGAGC
>JBCCKZ010000104.1:0-11970 GCA_039027135.1 Planctomycetota bacterium | reverse complement strand
CCAAGCCAAGACATCGCTAAGGTCTCCGCGATGTCTGGATCGAGGGGCTCGGGCTTTCTCACGACGAAGTAGACGTCCCTGCCCCCGCTTGGGCGACGGTTGTCACCAGCGGCCTGATAGAGTCTTCTCAACCGCTTGTCCAAGCTTCGACCCGTTGGTTCGTCGAAAGGCGGATTCGACTGTGTGGACAAGTCTTGGAAATAGCCCCCGAGACCATCCCCGTCAGGTCGAAACGCCTGAAAGAAACCAATGAGCTTGTCTCGGGGAACCAGTTCGGGCTGCTGGGAGCCGGATTCGAGCGAATCGGTCGCGTCAGGTGGTGGATCCACCATGTTGGCATGTGACCGGAGAGTTTCGATGAGCGTCGAATGAGGCATTCAGCTGGGCAATTTTCGGAATGAATATCGATCGATTGGCCGTCCGTTGAGCGGCAACAAACCCTACCGATGCGTCAAAAGCAGGTGTCGGGCCAAACACTGTAGGCATAAAAAAAGGCTGGACGCGCGTCGGGTGTTGCGCGTCCAGCCTTCGACAATCAAACGAATTGGATCAACAAAAACACCTCGTGATTGACACTTCCTTGCGTCTGGCGGCATCCAGCCAGTTGAGGCGTTCAGTGATTCGCAGCTCCAGCGATTTCCGGGCCCGGAAATCAACACAGTGGCAATGTCTCATCAGTCCTGAACTTGAGACTCGACGTTCCGTGTCCTACTGCCAAAGTGAAGGAATTGTGAACCGCGTTGAACCTAATCGTTTGCAGATCAAGCGACCAAACGCACCTCCTCGCTTTTCCGCGAAGCGGCGTGCTCGACCAGTTCCTCAAAGATTCGTAGGTCCAAAGCGGATGCGGCTCCGCATTCGGGATGGAATTGCGTGCCGATGGCGAACCAATCCATCATTTCACTTTCGATGGCTTCGACGACACCATCGGGGCAACGTGCAGTCACACGGAAACCCTGGGCCACTTCATCGCATGCCATGTGGTGTCGGCTACTGACACGAATTTCGCCGTCACCGTAAACTCGCCCGATTGGCGAATCACTTTCTACGTTGAGCGTGTGGCGATGATTGGCATCGTGTGGGTCCAGGTGGGGCACAGCGTTGGGCAAGTCTTCGCTGATGTCCAGGAAGAGGTTCCCACCTTGCTGGATGTTAAGAAGCTGCATTCCCGTGCCGATGCCCAAAAGTGGCATGCGACGCTCGGCAATTTCGTTGATCAACATCCGGTCAGACGCCTCTCGCAAAGGGTCCATCGGACGAACGGATGGATGGAGCATGAAGCCATCGTTGCGGGGGTCTAAGTCACCGCCACCAATGAGCACGAAACCGTCTAGTGTTTCGAGAAGCTGGGAAACGGATGCTTCATCGGGCAATGGTGCGACGATCACGGGAATGCCACCCGCGTCGAGGATGGACTGGAAATAACCCGCGGCGACATATCCGTAAGCGGGCATCGTGCGTGCGGCGGCTCGGTAGTCCGCGTTAATACCAATGAGCGGTTTACAAGACATCCGGAAGTTCCTCTAACGGTGGGGTAGTCTGGAATTGGTGAAAGCCATTTCACCACTTGGACCGTAAAGAAACTTTTGACTTGGGCGAGACATCGAGAGCTTCAAACAACAAAGATTCAACAACGCCGGCCGAGGCCCAATCTTGCATTGCCATCGTTAGAATGAACACGCGTCTTGCAGGTTCCGAAGTCGAGGTCTCCAAGGCCAAGGCAACGTTCGACTAAGGTGTCGTGTTGCGTGGGCGAGATCTTAAGCACGCCCCCAACGACTCCAATAGAGAAACTACATACAGCGCGGTCGCTGCTTTGCTATCACTAGATATGCCAATTTCTCGTTAAGAAAATGCTAGCATTGGGCCGTTGGGGCAGCCTGCTATGGAGTAGACGCTTCGCTCTAGAGGCAACGTTGATTGACGCAAAACCCGGCAAAACGCTGGGTTTGCGGCAAGAGTTCAAATTGAGCGGTGACGGCTTGGAATTTTGTCGCTCTTCATCCAAGCTTCACGGCGTCCGTGAGAATTTCAAAAATATTCTTTAAAGACTGTTCGCTGTCGACTCTCATTTCTTGGAAGGCGTTTCGCTTTGCCCTCGTTTGATCAAGTTGTTTTGGCGGGAATTGCCACGATCTTGCCGCCGATCGAGGTCACCTCGGCCGAGTTAGAAGATCGTTTATCGCCTGTTTACCAACGATTGAAGCTGCCACCGGGCAGACTTCAATTGATGAGCGGTATTGAGGCGAGGCGACTTTGGAATCCCGGAACCCGTCCCAGCGGACCGAGTATCCAGGCGATTACCGGTCTACTCGATCGAGTCGATTTGGATCCAAAGCGAGTTGGGTGTCTTGTTCATGGATCCGTGTGCCGCGATTTCCTAGAGCCCGCTACGGCCTCAAAGGTTCATCATGGGGCCGGCTTGCCATCGGATTGCTGGGTGTACGACGTTTCTAATGCTTGCCTTGGCATTCTTAATGGGATGATCCAGGTGGCCTCAGCCATCCAGTGTGGGTTAATCGAAGCGGGCGTGGTCGTAGGCACTGAGAATAGTCGTCCCTTGATGGAACAAACCATCATGTCGCTTAACGAAGACCACACACTAACAAGGCAGTCTATCAAGCCTGCATTCGCGTCGCTGACAATAGGTTCGGGGTGTGCCGCGATGCTGCTGGCTAGACGGGATCGATTTCCCACCGCGACCAGGTTCAATCAGGTTGTCGCCCATGCGAATACTGAGTTTCACGACCTGTGCGTCAGCGATGAGGACGCGGGGGCTTCGATGTCACCGCTCATGGAAACCGACTCCGAAGAGCTCATGAAACGCGGAATTGAGACGGGGGTCGCGGCCTTCCAAAAGTTGAACCTGACCCAGGAAGATGAGTTTGATGTGACGGTCTGCCATCAGGTGGGGGTTCGGCATCGTGCGGCAATGCTCGAAGCTATGGAGCTTCCGCTCAAACGCGATTACGTCGCCTATGATCGCCTGGGCAATACTGGTTCGGCGGCTCTACCAACGGCGCTCACTTTGGCGGCGGCCGAAGGTTTTGTGCAGCCGCAACAGCGGGTTGGCTTGTTGGGTATCGGTTCGGGCATCAACAGTGTGATGGTTGACCTGAACTGGGGTGAAACAGCCGCGGGTGTGATTGCAATGCCTGCGAGTTGAAGCGAGGTTGTTAGGTTTAGTTCCGCGACTCTTCAACCGTTTCTTTACCGAACAGGTTGCGCGGTTTTGAAGTCGCCAAAGCGTATGGATGCAGCAATTCCTCTATCACCTGCAGGGGCGGATGTTTTTTGCAGACCGGAGGCATGGTTGATGGTCATTCGGAGAAATGGCTGGTGGATTCTCACGCTGAATTCAACTTCCGAAAGCCATTTGAGAAGCTGTAGCGACTGGGCGCTGATGTCGTCGTATTTCGGTTAAGGCGGCCAGCGCTAGTCTGTATTCGTTTGATCGGGACATTGGGCAGCACGATTGCATCGTTGATTTTCGATACAAGTCTCATAGTTTCGCAATCGGTTAGGGAGGCACCAGAACGTGTTTGCGTTGGATCGGAAATATTGCCATGGGCTCTGGACGCTCGCATTCTTGTTGCAGACGGGCTGTAGCACGTTGGGGATATCCCTCTACCCCACCGGAAGCTACCTGACGAGCCAAGCTGAGGAGGTGCTTGATTCAGCACCGGCGGTGGCCAACCTACCCAAAGAACTTTCGATGGATGTGTTGCCGGCCCATTTTCTGACGCCGGGTGATGTATTGCTGATCGAACCCGAGCGACTCGATAGCGATGTGCGGGTCGCGGCCGACCAGCGAGTCCTCGTTGATGGGACGCTTGACCTGGGGCCTGCCGGTCGCGTGGTGGTTGCCGGGCAAACCATCGAGGCGGCTGAGCAATTGATTACCGAGTTGGTTTACCAGCACCTTGTTGAAGAAGATGAACGCCAAAGTGTCTTGAATCAGCTTGGGGAAGACAGGTCGGTTGAAAGTCAGATGTCTGAGGTCGAGCGTGCTCGGCATCTGGCGTCACTGCATGACAAAGCGCGTATGAATATTTGGTTGCTCGAATCGACCGAACGCTACTATGTGCTCGGAGAGGTCAACTCGCCGGGAACGTATTCGCTGGCTGGAAATCAAACCGTTCTCGACGGCATTCTTGAAGCGGGCGGCCTGACGTCGACAGCGGCACCCTGCAAAATTCTATTGGCACGCCCCACGAGACAAGGCTCCTGCCGAGCCGTCCTGCCAGTTTGCTATCGAGAAATCACCCAACTGGGCGAAGCGACAACCAACTACCAACTCAAGCCGGGCGATCGAATCTATGTCGCCGCGCGAGGATGCTGCGACGAACTGATGTTCTGGAAAGCAGGCGAGACCTGCGATCGTTGCTGCCGTTGCCAAAACGCTTGTCGAAGTCCCGAAACCGTGGTGGAAGCCAACACTTTTTCAAGAGTGGTGGGTGGTTTGATCTCGCCGGTGAAGTCATTGGTTCCTTCCCCCGGCATGCCGGAATGGTCCTCGGCTGACCAGCCATCTGATCCCATTGCAAGCGTCCGCTCGGAGGTTTCTTCAGAGCCAACGACACTGGGAAATCTACCCCCGGGCAATGCAGAAATGGATGGCCAACTTGAAATCAAGAGCGATTCGATCCTTGCCGACGGGAGTCCAAAGCGAGGCTCATTGGGCCGTGATCGAATTGATCCGATGTGGCTTAAGAAACGCTCGGCGGACCAAACCGAATAGTTTAGGCAGCCGTGTTGTCTTGTCTTCTGATCAAGAATTTTTTCGAAAACTTCAGATTTCATCGTCTGAATCTACTTGCTAGTTGGCTCTGAATCCCTAACCTTCCGCAACTACGGTTTGCACTTGAGCGAATCACGTACGTTTTGACGGGCCTCGAAAGAGTCGGCAAACGGATGCCGACGGTCGATTTCAATGTCGACAACGGGGCTTGTAGCCTCAAACCACGGATTTGGGAGATTTCGAATGACTCGTATCCCTATTAGTCAAGCGGATGAAGACGCACGTTTGCGACGTGAGCGTCTCGACTTGAGCATTGCGGAAATGGGCCTATCGGTCCGAACAACGAATTGTCTCGAAGAAACGGGGATACTCACCGTTCGAGACTTGCTAAATGCCACGCCTCGGCGATTGTTAGCGATCAGCAACTTCGGCGAGAAGACTCTCGAAGAGGTTTATTCAGCCCTCGAAATCCTTGGGTTCTACCGGCCTGGCCGCAGTCAGCTCGCTGCCGTTTGAACACTTCGCGCGTTATCATCTCGCATCGGATTGAAACAAACGGGCAGTCCGCCCGATTTGGTTGATTGAGGTTCTTTGCGTTTTGAGCGGATGGCAGAAAATCCGGCTTCGTATCAATTCCACATGGCTGCTGACCCGCTGGTGGGTGCGCCGTCTGGCGAAGCCGTGGACTAAGAAAAGAGGGTCGCGTCGGCTGACTGATGCTGGAGCGGCCGCCGTCGGCGAGGCTGCTTTCTTCTTTGCCCTGCTCTTTGTTGGTATCTTCGGGCTCTCGATCATCATTGTCTCGAGGCTTGCGCCCGAAGCCATTAATCGAATCGAGCCGATGATTCGGGATCGTCTTGAGCCGGCGATTTCAGCCGGGCCCGCGACCTATTTCTTTGCGGTCATTTTCGTCGCGGCCATCGTGACGAGCCTGTATTCGTTGTTTGGTCGAGTGTTGTTGCTCGTTCACAGCGACGAACACCATCGCATGCTTCGAAGACAGCTGAGCGATGATGCCCGCCAGTGGATCGATCCGGTGATGCCCAACCCGGTTGATGGCGATAGCAAGATCTCGCCCAAGCAAAGCCAAGAAGCCTCGGAAGTCATCACGACATTGCCGTCCTATGAGGCCCAAGTGGAAAGCCCTGGTGAGCGACTCACGTATCGGTTGCCGGCATCGGGACCTTTGGACTCGCTGTTGGGGATTGCTTCTTTGGCAACCCTTTGGAATACCGCATGGTTTGTTTTATTAGCGGTTTCCATCCTCGGATTTTGGAATGGAACACCGCGATGGATTCTGACCTGCCTCTTGGTGCCCTTGGGATGGCTCGGCGTGTGGGCCATGCGAGATCTGTTCGGCCGGCTGCGCAAGATAGCGGGCGTGGGACCTACGATCATTGAGATTAGCGAACAGCCACTTTATCCCGGCGATGACTTTAGCATCTGGGTAGTTCAGACGGGTCGAATGAACCTCAAACGTCTGACTGTCCATCTGGAGTGCTGGGAAAAATCATATTATTGCCAGGGCACCGACGTTCGTATCGACGAGCATCGTGCCTACGAAGACACTCTTGCAAAGCAACGAAGCCTCAGCATTGACCGAAGACGTGTTTGGGAAAAGCAGCTAGAATGCAAGCTGCCCGAATCGATGATGCATTCGTTTGTTAGTGGGCATAACACGATTCGTTGGCAAATCGTCGTACGCGGGGATTCGAAACCATGGCCATCGTTCTGCCGAACCTTTCCCGTAATCGTCCATCCGCCACCGCCGCCGGAGAAACGCCGCCCGCGGTGACTCTCAAGCTGTGTCGCGAGGATGGTGTCTATCTTCCTAGCGAACGCGTTGGGGTTCGCTGGAGGCTTGCACGAACCGAATGCGAGAACATTCAGGCTGTAGAGCTTTCAGTGCTCTGGCGAACCGAAGGCAAGGGAGATGAAGACGTAGGCGTGTGTGGGTTTTGGCGTTATTGCAACGAGAACGGTCTCCCTTGGGATGTGGATCAGTTCATCGATGTGGAAACGAAGTTGCCATCGACGCCACTTTCATATCACGGCCATCTACTGACGATCACATGGTTGGCACGCCTTCGGTTGTTCCAGGTTGGTGGGAATCAAGTCAAAACCGAAGTTCCTTTTTTGTTGAGTGGATCGCGTGCTGATCCCGGGTTTTGATGACGCCCTCTGCTTTGCTCTTTCCTTCGAATCCTTTTCGTGTCTCTGCCATCGATCCTAGGCGACGTGAATATCGCTTTAGCTTGGAATGCCAGACACAGTCTGAGTCGGTGGATCTTTGGCTCTCACAATTGAAAACTGGTAAAGCGAGCTTGTTGGTTGCGCCTCACGGAACGGGGAAGACAACACTTTTACACTCCACCCATCGTTGGCTTGCCAGCAGAGATTTGCCAGCCGAGTTGATCGGAGCTCCGGTGCGATTTCATGGCCGATCTCTCAGGGCTGTTGCTCAACGTATACGGCGGCGAGTTGCATGGACTTATGCCGTTTTACAACGGTGCATTGTTTCTCCCCGACAGGTTTTATTGGTCGATGGATTCGAAAGTGTCGTGACACCTTTCATCGCCGTGTGGATCATTCGATGCATCGCGAGTTGGCGAAACACATCCGTCGTCCTGACCTGCCACCGCAGACTGCCTTGGATGCACCAACTAACGATCCAACCACCTTCGGAGGAACTGGTAAGAGGCTTGACGATATCGCTGATTTCAGATTCGTCACTGGATCAACCCGGTTTCGCCAGTCAACATACAGCCAGTAGTTTGACTCCGTGTTCAGAGCTGCCGCTTCCGAAGACGGACGGGTGGATCGACGTACGTCGTCATTGGTTTGAACTCTATGAAAGGTTCCAAATATCGTGAGCCGGACGGTGATTTGCCTTTTGATGGACGCCGATCAGCAATGCGGGCTGTCGATCGATGAGTTAGTGGTCCAGTGGATGGGAAAACCCGGGTGGGACCTCGTGCTGATAGACAACCTAAGTCTGCTCGCACCAGGTGCTGCCCAGAGGTTATCGCTGGAAAGGCATTCGGGGCCACTTTTCTTGATTTCAAATCGTTCGACCGACGTGCTTGTCGAAGACTTGAGATACCAGTCAGTCTCACTACTTCCGTCACCTCATCAGTTCGAATTGGAGGATGAATCCGCTAACGATGGAAGAACGATTAGTGGTGCGGCGCCGCCAATCCCGAGTGTCCCAATTGCGGATCGCTTGATCTTCAAGGCCTTTTGCCTCAATCCAGTTCGGTTCAAGACCGTGGCGGCACTCACCAACGCAATCGAGACCATCAAGCTAAAGGCAGGCACTTCCCGGCAGACACTGGGAGGCCTTCCCGTCTTGCCGATGGGACCGGCTGGCTCGAAGCCCACATCGTCACTCCCGCAGGTGGGCGGGGATCCGTTGGACTCGACAGATCGCGGTGATGCGATTCCTGGCCGGGAGTTCGCACGCCCCCAGGAAGGTCAATTGGATACTTGGATTGACGAGTTGGACGATTTTGACAGCGTTTGAAATCATCGGGAATTGTTTGGTCGTGTGGCGGCCGTTACCATGTTTGAGAATTCTAACGAACACCCGGGTACCGAACTGACCAGATGGCCGCGATCACCTCACAAACCCACGGCGAAGTCCTTGTTGTGGGATTTACCGACAGCAAGATTCTTGACTCGCAGCGTATTGAGCAAGTGGGCAAGGAGTTGGCCGATTCAGTCCCTCAAGCAATCCACAAGAAGTTGCTTCTGAACTTTCGTGGCGTCTCATTCATGTCTTCGGCGATGATCACCAAGCTCGTCATGCTCAACAAGCAATGCAAGGCGCAAGGTGTTGAGTTGAAGTTTTGTGAGGTTTCGCCGAACGTCTTGGAAGTATTCAAGATCACCAAGCTGAACAAAATTTTCGATATCAAAACAGACGAAGAAAAGGCGATTGCCAGCTTCGATAAGAAGGGTTGGTTTGGCTGAGCGTCGTATGGGCGACGAGTTGCGGTCACCAAGCGTTCCAAATGACGCGTCTGATTTGGCCGCCGGGCGTATTGCCGACCGACTCCATGATGAGGTGATACCCAGGTTGTTCGCGGCCTTGTCGTTCATCCGAGCTGACCGCAGCGAAGGTGATTCAAACGCGCGAACCGAGCAAGTCTCCCAGTGGCTTGACGAGTCCATGCAAATCTCGCGCGAGCTCATGCGAGTAGGCTATGAAGGTGAACAGCCCGAAGAAAGAACAACGGCCAATCGATGGGATGAAGTCGCCAAGTCATTGATTGACCGACTTCCCGAAGGCTGTTCGATCAAATGGGATCTTGCCAAGTCCGAGATTGCCATGCCTCCGGTCTACCATCGATTGGTGGGGCGAGCGATCGCCGAGGGGGTACGAAACGCTTGCAAGCATGACCGCGCTGATGAATGCCAGGTGTTTGCGGTGAATCTTAGCCAACACCTTGAATTTGGTGTGAAGCACATAGGCAAGCTTGAAAGCAATGACTTGTCTAATTTTGAAGCGAATACGGGAGGCGAATCAGGTCTTACCCGTTTGGCGGTGATCGCAAAGGACATGGGCATAAGCCTCTCGCTTGCGGAAGACTTGGACGATCGGTCAACGATTGTCCTTCGTGTTTCCGTACCTCGAATTGTTCCGCTGTCGTAGCGATAGCGTCATCGCTTTACCGGCAAGGGACCGTCTTTTGGCGTCCCAGTGATCGTCACGCCCGCGAAGGGTTGTAGCGGTTGTGTTTCTTAGACACGCGCCAAGTACACAGAGCCAATCTTTTTCAACTGATAGTTGGGCTCGTTGTGATCGGTTGAAGGAACAACGTTTTGTTCGCTATCTCAACTGTGTTGGCTGTTGGTCAAGTGATTTTTCTAGAAACTTCCAAATACAAATACTCGATAGTTATCAGTGACGTAGGGTTTGGCGATTGTGGAATCTAACTCTTCTATTCAGCAATGGATTGCGTTCAATTCGCCTGATCAACCTTACAAAGCAAATGTTCAAGACCCAGTTCAGCCTCTCAGCTTTTGCCATCTGTTTACTTAGTGCCTCCATTGGCATAGCCGAGCCGACGGCAGAGCAATGGGCAACCATTCTCAATCTTTCCGGTCGTCAGCGTATGCTGACGCAAAAGAAGAGCAAGGAAGCCTTGTTCGTTACCGCTGATGTGAATGCGGGCTCACTCCGAGGCTATTTGAACAAAACGACGACTCTCTTCGAGAGCACGTTGACCGGTCTTCGCGATGGTGATGCGTCCGTCGGTTTGCCCGCGACCGAGAATCCTCGGATTGTTAAGCAGCTCGACAAAGTTCAAGAAATGTACTTGGAGCTAAAGCCTCTCTTCGACAAGGTTAGCCAGGGTGGTGTACTTTCGGCAGACGACATGACGCTGCTTGCGGAGAACAACCTCCCACTGCTCAAAGAAATGAACAAGGCAGTAAAGATGTACGAGCGTGGAGCCAAGAAAGTGCTCTCCGGCGACGAAGCAGCTGCCGTGGTAATCAACTTGGCTGGCAAGCAGCGAATGTTGACTCAGAAGATGACAAAGGAAGCCCTTTTGGTACAACTCGGAGTTGCGAAGGATGAAAACGTCTTGAATCTGCGAGAGACTGCAACTCTGTTCGATAGCACGCTTGCTGGTTTGCTTGATGGGAACGAAGACTTAGAACTTCCTGGTACCAGTGACGAGAAAATTCGCGAGCAGCTAGGTGTGGTTTGCAGTTTGTGGACAAAGCTTGAGCCCAGCTTTCAAAGCGTACTCGGTGGTAACGCTCTTTCGGCCGGTGAGCTAGCCACGTTGTCTACGGACAATGTGACTTTGCTCAAAGAGATGAACAAGGCCGTTCAAATGTTCGCGAGCTCGGCGAAGTAGTTCGTTTTCGATGGTCGCGGACGCGTTCCAAGCGTCCGCGGCCTTACAGCACTTGTTCAAGACAACTTCGAATCGATAAGCCAAACCATGAAATACTTGCTTAAGAGGATAAAGATCGGTCGGACGCTGTGGGCTGCTTTCGGCCTGCTATTGTGTCTCTCCGTTGGCCAGGGAGTGGCCGTGGTCAAAATGATCAATTCGGCGGCAAGTCAGAGTGGGGAAGCCACCGCGGATATTGCTGCCCTTTCGGCTGAGCTAGCTGGAGTGAAGACGGATTCTGAGCAGACCGCAAACGATGTCCAGATGCTTGCGCAACGTGTCAATGTGGACTTGGTTGAGAATATGAAGGAAGGCGAAAGCGAGATGCAGATCTTGCTTCGCAATGTTTCAGCCGCCGTCAGTGCGACGGACGAGGTGATTGAGGAGCTTGAGAATCTGCTTGATTCAGACGGTATCGACGACGATACCGCGGCGAGTATCGAAGATCTGTTGTTTAGCGTTGAGGATAGCGGCGACCGAATCCGTAAGAAGGCATTGCCGCTCGTTCGATCGGGTGTGGAGCGTCTTGCATCGACCGCTGAAACAAGTCGGCAAACGGCTGACTCGATCAGTGGGTTGGCCACGACCGTCAGCGGTTTCGCTGACGCGAGCCGAAGTGTGACAGCGAAAGCTGACAAGGCAAGCGATCAGATTCAGCGAAGCTCGATGCTTGCTGCTGAAGCGGGAAAGCTCGCCATGTTCGCCGCCGTGATTGTTATCTTTCTCGGCATCGCCTTACCTCTGACGCTCGTGCCCAGGATAAGCGCTGAAGTCAAGCGAACGATCGCAGCTTTGGAGGGGGTCGCTCAGGGTGACTTGACACAACGGTTGAATCCCAAGTCGTTCGATGAATTCAACCGAATCTCGACGTCGTTGAACGCTGCAGTCAAGGCAATGGAAGACGCCGTTGGCACGATTCGCAACGGCTCAATCCGGTTAGCAAGTTCTTCTGATAATCTTGGCGACAAGGCGAATTCACTTTCTGAGGGCGCGGACCAAACGACTGCCATGTCAGTTGAGGTCGCCGAATCAGCAGAAGAAATGTCTTCGAGTATGTCGGAGATAGCAAATTCCGTCGAAGAGGTGAGCAACAGCAACACCGAGATTGCAACTGCCGCCGAAAAAATGCTCGACAGTATTTCTCAGGTTTCTAACCACGTTGAGAAAGCTGTTGGCGTTGCTGATGAAGCGACACAGCTTGTTGCGACAGGAACTGAAAAGATCGGAAGTCTTGGTGTCTCTGCTGGTGAAATCAAAGATGTCAGCCAAGTTAAACAAGATATCTCCGATATGACAAACCTCCTGGCACTCAAAGCGACT
>JBCCKZ010000103.1:0-11973 GCA_039027135.1 Planctomycetota bacterium | reverse complement strand
GCTCTTCCGATCTGTCGAAACACCAAATACAGACTGCGGAAGAAAGAAGCCTCTTGCTAGATGGTCGATAAGCACCAACGCAACCGTTGGAATATAGATCGACTTATCTAGGTAGAATGCGAGAAACGCGAGGATGCCAAAGATGTGGAAGTGCGCTTCGATGCGACCTCCCATCAAGTGAATGAGCAACGCCGAGACTCCCGCCTGAGATGCCGCAACAACCCATCGGGTTACAACACTGTGTTGCTGGCGCAGAATCAGAACGATTGGTAAGCCAACGATCGTCCCACCGAGAAAAATCGACATCCATAGGTGCACGTGAAAGCTGCTCTCCGCTCCGATCCAGGTGTAGGGAGAGATGAAAGCAGCGGACGCCATGCAAATGCACCACTGGAACACAAGCAGGAACAGAAACGCTCGATCCGTCTTCTCGCGCAGCCGTTGTAGCTCCGCATTGAATTCAGTCTCTACCGAATGTTCTTTGGAACGGTAAGCGCTCGCGTTCATCAACTCATTTCCCCCTGGGGAGAAACTCGTCCACTTTGACGCCAATGCTCTAGTGCTGAATCTTCACGCTCATCGATCGAAGGGACATCTGCTAATACAACGCGATCGCGGGCGATGAATGACTTCACCGTGTATGCCCAATTCGAACTCTTGTCGATTGCCCGTTTCATCGTTGCGTCGAGATCTCGAGATTTATGATTAACGCTTCAATGATCACCCCAACAACTGGAGTCATCTGATCACAAGGCAACCATGGGATGATCTAGACGGAAGTCCGGGTATTCCTTTCGAAAACAATCTTCATAGAAGAGTTGATAAATGAGCATCCATGGCAACTCTCATTCGCCAATCGATCCCTACGATCGGCAAAGCCATTTCAACTCGATTCTCAAGACCGCTCTAGTGGGCCGTAAATCGCTTTCGGCTACAGAAGCGTCTCTTGGGATATCTGTCGGGCTAATTTCAAAGACGAATGCCCGCCACAGCAATCAGAACTGTCGGTCAATCGCGAAATCTGCGATCGCTTTCAATGCTTCACGCGCATCGCTTTCGGGAAGCTCCTGGAGTGCCGCGTGAGAATTTCTCCAAAACCGACGAGTAACCGATTCGGTGTACTCTCGCGCGTCAGTTTTTTCCAGCCAGGGTCGCAACTCATCTACGCGTCGCTCGGGTGGCCCCTGGAGGATTCCGAGAGCCACCTTTCGGGACCTCTCATCGAGCTGACCAAGCATCCTCAACACAGGAAGCGTCGCTTTACCCTGTTCGATGTCAGTACCGAGCGTTTTGCCAACCGTCTCGTCAGTGCCCCAAAGATCCAAAAAATCATCTGCAAGCTGAAAGGCAATCCCAAGCGCAGTACCAAACCGCTTTAGAGCTTCGGCGTGCTCCGGAACGGATGTCGATTGCAAAGCACCAATTTCACAAGCCGCACGCAACAGCTCAGCGGTTTTACCACGAAGCATATCAAGGTAAGTCTCTTCATCGAGATCCCATACGCCTCGGTTGAGAATCTGACGGAGCTCACCTTCGCAAACTTGACGAGCGGCTTCTCCCACGACCTGACAAGCCACCGTCGAAGACAGGTTGGCTGCCAATCGAAAAGCCTGAGAAAACAGATAGTCTCCCAGCAAAATGCTCGTGTCCGTATTCCACTTCGCGTTGATCGTCGATACATGCCGCCGGCGATCAGCTGAATCAAGCACGTCATCATGGACGAGCGTTGCAGTGTGAACCATCTCGAGGACTGTCGCCATGACGAGGTGTTCCTCGGTCACTTCGCCCACGGCTTTCCCAGAAAGTAGCACCAGAGCCGGACGAAGACGTTTCCCGCCGAGTTGCGTTCCGTGACGTAGCACCTCACCGAGCGATTCGTAAGGCGATTGGAGCTCGGCACTGATTCGACGCTCAACTTCCGCCATCTCGGACGAAATGATGCCGTACATCGACGCCATGCGGGTCAGCGATGAGCCGTTCCTCGCTTGGCTTGTAGAAACCTGAGCCCGCGAGGATTCTCTCGCCGTTGTGGCCTGATTGATCCCTGGAGCAACCGGCGAGGTGGAGTTCGAAACAGGTGGCATGACAAAAAATCAGTGATGCGATTTGGCAGCCTGTTCGAATAACAGGCCTATTTCCCTAAAACTACAAACCGGGCCAAAGCGTTACAGACAACTGACGCGGGCCACGCACTGCCGTAGGGAGAATGTTGCAAACTCCGCGAAAATTCGCAACGGCCGATCTCAAAGGCTTACCGGTTCCACTGGCCTGATTTCCCCCCGCTTTTGCTCAGAAGGCGAATTTCGCCCAGCCAGGCATGACGATCGATGGATTTGATCATGTCATAGACCGTTAGAAGTGCAATTGACGCACCCGTCATTGCCTCCATTTCGACGCCAGTTTTGCCAGACGTCCGAGCAGTCACCGTGCATCGAAGCCTTTCAATGGGCTCATTCGACTCTCGATCTTCAAAACTAAATTCGACAGAAACCGCTTCGATGGGAATGGCGTGACAAAGTGGAATCAGATGCTGCGTCCATTTGACGCCACCAATCGCGGCAAGTCTCGCAACCGACAAGACGTCACCCTTCTTTCCATCTCCTTTTCGCACCATCTCGGCCGAAGAGGCAAGCATCTCGATCACGCCACAGGCGCTCGCTTCGCGCAACGTGATGTTCTTGCTCGAGACGTCAACCATGTGAGCTGCCCCAGACTCATCGAAGTGGCTCAAGGCGTCACCATTGCGACTTTCCCATTCGATTCTTTGACGACTTCTCCGTAGAAGGTCACACGATCGAGATGCAGAATTCCCGGGCGGTCCAACCCGAACTTGACATACCGGATCGGCCCGTCGGTACTCACTCCAAATGAGTAGTCTGGATAGGCTTCGTCGCTATGCCAGATCTTCTCCCAGTTCTCACCATCCTTGGAGACCCACATGGTCAGTCCTTTGGCTCGATCATGAAATTGAGAATCCCGGCGATTGAACACTTTTGCGTGTCGCACAATCGTAGGCGAATTAAAACGGATGAGAACAGAATTCTCATCGCTTGGTTTGTTTGGCGAATGGAATGCAAATGTGGATTTGCGAACGCCCTCATGCGACAGGAGATGCTCCGCTTCCTTGTTTAGACCCGCCGGAAAATTGGGGCCTAGCTTGATCTGGCTCTGACGCGAAACCTCCAGATGACCTTTGAATCTCTGAAGGTTGTAATCCAGGTTGGGATTGGTGGCGACCCAGTCGCCCATCAGAAATGAAAGCAGATCTAGGAACTCTTGAGGGGCGATCGTCTTGGTGAGGGCTTCAGGCATGCTCGACGCCTTCATCTCCTTCAAGAGCTCAATATCGTCTTGCAGAATCGTTTTGGTTTTTCCGTCAGCGATACCAAGAGTGATCTTTTCATCGTCTTCCGAAAGAACGAAGCCGGCAGTGGTGTTTCCGTCGACATCGAATATTGCAACCGTTTCATAGCCTTTCGCGATCTCTTCGTTAGGCCAAACAATCGATCGGATGATCTGATCCTTCGACATACGATCACCTAAATTCGACAGGTTCGGACCAAACTTCTTTCCAATATCGCCATGCTGGTGACACGAGGCACAAACCCTCGTAAAGACTTTCTGTCCCGCTTGGCGATTGCCCTTGGGAGCAGCCACGATCTTCAGCAACGACTTTTTTTGTTCATTTGGTTTTGCATCGACATCGGCAAGTTTTTGGAGAGGTTTATAGACATTGGCACCCGGCCCCGAAGCCAACGCATAGTTTCGGATGAACTCCGCCCCCTCAGCCGACAAAGCCAACACAAGCTCCTCCTGAGTCATCGGTTTCCAAATTGGCTCGAATGTCTGCAGTGTGTGCTGAATTACATAGTCGATCCACTTATCAGTGGACTGACTCGCGACGATTGTCGCTACCTTCAAGCTCCGAGCCGTCGGAATCAAGCTGCAAGCACGAGCGACCTCCAACCTCACACGCGGATCGGCATCTAAGGCTGCAATCTCAAGCAATGCCTCGGGTTCCGAAATGTACTTCGCTTCATTTCCAACCACATGAACGGCGGCAGACCGCACGTCTCGATCGTCACACGCGAAGACCTTGCGAACCAGATTCACGTCAACTCGATGATGAGATTCAAGCACCCAAAGTGCTTCTCTCCAATCGGATGGATCCTGCGATGACTCATGCCATCGAGCAACCGCTTTAACAACCTCTTCAGTCGGCCGACCCTGTAACTCACGCCGTGCTCGATACCTAGTCCGCGTCTCGAACGCGGTCAATTGTTCAAGCAACTGATCAACGGACTTGTCCGCCTGAGTGACGGGATCGAGAAGTGCCCGATCTTTGTGAACGAGTCGGTAGATCCTCCCATGCTCATGATCTCGATTGGGATCTCTTTGGGAATACTGCATGTGTCCAATCAAGGCATTGCACCAATCACCAAACCAAAGTGCGCCATCTGGACCGATCTTGGGATCAACCGGACGAAAAAACATATCTTCTGACTCGATCAGATTGTCGACGCGATTCCCGCCAATACCACTCATTCCTTCAATGTCATCGATTTGGAACGCGGGCATGCCATGCAGGTTGATGACACAGGCATAGATTAACTGGTTGTGATAGGCAGCCGGAAAATGCCGAGATGTGAGAAACTCGTTACCGGCGGCAGGACGAATCCCTTGATTGTTGAAAATGGCATCAAGACTCGCACGAGTCTTCACTTCCCCCCCCGACAACAGATTTGACCAGTGCTGGTTTGCGTTGGTGCCATCACCAATGACGCCATTCCCGCGTTTATCAAACACAAGGCACCAGGGGTTGTATTGACCAGGCGTGCGGAAGTGCCGCATTTCCAGACTATCGAGATCCCAGACGTACGAACCCGAAGCTCCCTCTTGATGCCTTGGCCCATAGGGTGTCTCAAGCGTGGTCGACATGGCGATGCCCTCAAGCATGTGCAGCTTTCCGCCGGGCGACCATTCCCATGCCCCCATGGCATGATGCGTATCATCGGTCCCGATGCCATCAAGCAATTGAGTTACTTCATCAGCAACATCATCGCCATCGGTGTCACGAAGAAATAAGATTCGTGGTTCGTCAACAACCAGCACACCGTCCTTGTAGAATTCAAATCCAGTGGGACATATCAACTTGTCATAGAACGTTTTGCACTCATCGGCGACACCGTCATTATCGGTATCAGACAGAATGATGAGACGGTCATCCGGCTTCGCTGACCCAGGCAACCACTGGGGATAGTTCTCCATGCAAGAGACCCAAAGCCTTCCGCGATTGTCAAAAGCAATCTGCGTCGGGTTTGCAAGCTCGGGAAATTCCTTCTCCGATGCAAAAACCTTCATTTCAAAACCATCGGCAACCTTCGTCTTGTCGATGGTTTGTTGCGGCGTGGGGTACTCGAGAGTCTTTGGCTCCCGCATGGCGCGAAAGTTATCGTCCCTCGATCCAAACATCGTATCGGGAATGAAGACCTCGCCCGTCGTCGAGTCATCAGGCGATGTGCCTTTCGCTTTCCCATCGACCAGATCCCAGATGAACTGATCGCGGACGGCTACCATCGATCGGATTTTCTGAAATTCACCGGGGAAGGTTTCCGTGTCCCAAGTCCGACGACCACCATACACATACCAACCGTTGAGCATTCGATAGTCCTGAAGATGAAACCAAGACTTGTCGTTTACGGCGTTTCGAATCTGCTCTGATTTGTCATCCCAGTTCGGCTCGACTTCAAAGAGCTCGGTCATCAACTCACTTGCGATGAGCTCATCGCCGGCCGCGGTGTGGTGCAAACCGTTGATCGTGTACTGCAGCCCTGGCTCGGCATTGAAAACCGATTCTGTCTTGTCGAACAGATTGACAAACGGAAGTCCTTCCTGGCGGGCAAATGCCTGGGTTGCGGTCGCATAGGCGGCTAACCGTTTATTAACTTCGACGCCTTCAGGACGGTTCGGATGATCAGGGTCTTCATAGGCGATTGGTGAAACCAAAACGAAGCGAGTGTTCTCCCCAAGCCGCTTTTTGGTATCGCTGAGGTACTTCTTATACCGCTTTAGATAATCATCAATTGACTCGGGCTCGTCTGAACCATAGGACTCATTCATCCCGAAGAAACAAATCAGCAGGTCAGCGTCAAAGACTTCAAACGGGTCATCAATCTTGGTGTAGTTGCCAGGCCTTTGCTGCCGGCCGACCTCATCACCCGGCCAACCAAAATTACGGAAGACGATATCCTTGTCTGATAGGTGGAGATGGAGGGCCGTCTCGAAGTGCCCGTAGAGGTTCATCCGCTCCGCCGTGCCGTTGCCGACAAGTGCGACACGTTCGTTTGGCTCGAACGAAATTTGGCCTTCAGCTCGAAGGCTTGAGACCATGCTCCAGAGGAGCAGAACAATGGCGAATAGAAGCTTTGCAGCGGCAGATTTTTTCACGGCGTCGCAGGACAGGAACAGGCGGGAGGTTTAAGGGCAGGAAGCCGCCATTGTAACCTGTTCGCATTTAACTTCACCACAAGGTTTTAACCCTGCCGGACCGCATAATCGATCTAACCGATCAACTCTGCGCAACCATCTTCCAGTTTGACAGTCCGCCCGTTCACCGACGAATCGTAATCGAAGAGCCTGTATTCAAAATGGAATACAAATCATCGGCGTAGTCGGCTGCTAAAGAGATGCAGCCGTTCTCTGTTGGCTTGGTGGTGCTTGGCGAGCCATGAATACACATTTGCCCGCCTAAATCTAACCAGGCACGACCGTATGGATTGCTGGGGTCGCCAGGTGCGATGGGCAGCCCCGAACGATCGTAGAACGTTCGTTCTCGTTGCTTCTCTTGGATGGTGAATGTTCCAACGGAGGGCGTCGGGTCACTACCAACGGCTACCGGGAAACGTCCCGCATAGAGATCACCAAGAAAGAGAGTTAGTTCCTGGGTGGTCAAATCAACTTCGGCTCGAAATGGTCCACGAACCACTTTCAGTTCGGTACCTGGGATGATCGCAACGGGATCTCGAATCTCGTTGATGTTTGCAAGGAGTTCCCAAGGAATTTCATACTGTTCAGCAATGCTCATGAGCGTTTCTTCCCTTTTGACTCGATACGGTCGCTCGAGAAGATGCTCCTTGGAGTAGATCACTTCGGCGGCTAAAGGATCGAGACGGCTAAGGAGCTCACTACGCTGCTCGCCGGTTAGATTCGGTGTCCCATAGAAGATTGAAAGAGTCGCCAAAGCGTCTTTTCGACGATCGCTGACATATTGACGATCGGCGGTCGCCAGGGCGTTGTTCAGATCATCGGAGGGAATCGTAGCTTCATCGCTTGCGAGACCGGTCGCTGGAATCTCAACGGTTGCTTGAGCCACATCACCAGATGCCATCGAAGAGCTCGAGGAAGCTTGCACGACTTCATTGTCACGCATAAACGCCTCAAGATTGGCTGGATCGGGGAGATTAAATGTCGCGTTGGTGGCGGGATAGCCAGATGGATCATCACGTGTGCTGAACCGTGCTGCATCAGACGCCATCGCCACTTGGGCTGGTAAAGTGTCGTTTTTGGCAAGGGTCGCAGCGTTCGGCTGATCCGATAATGAATTGGTGATACCAGGCCCCGAGTCGAATGCCTCTAAAGCCGATTCAACCGTTTGATTATCAGCCATCGCGAACGATGCACTGTCTTCAGGTACCGTCGCGGATGACGTTGTGAGCGGGTTGATCTGACCTGCACTCTCAGTTGACATTCCGGCGTCAAAGCCATCGCTCGTGGCTGTTCCGCTATCAACACCGAGCTCGGCTAGCGAAGGAGGTAAGAGGTCCTCCAACGAACCGCCAGCGAAGTCTTCGCTCATTAACATTTCTTCAACCTCCGGCGACAGCGCCTCCGGGGGAGCCGTCAGTGACATGCCCACGCCAACAATGACGGACAACATCAAGAGCATGACAGCGGCGGTTTTTATGGTTTGCATTGCAGTCCTCCGTGACAGAGCCGTGATTTTGATCGTCGGCTCAAAGCAAGTCGTGGGAGTGTAGCAAAGACTCCTGTCACAGATTTAGGCCAATTTGCATGAGAAAAATGAACCCAAAGCCTGTGATTTCGCCCCAAACTGCACCTCGGGGCTGCCGTACGAAATCCGTCCAAACGTACCGACAAGTAAAATTCTTGCTCGGAAAGCGAATCCCCCTTCACCCCATCCAGAATTCAATGGCAAACATCTTTCGGTTCGGTCACTTGTTTGGAAGCCTTCGTGCATGGACCTGGATTGCCTTTGTGTCATGCATAGCGGCGTCATCTCACGCTCCGGCCGAGCAACCCAATGTGCTGCTAATCATGGTCGATGACCTCAAGCCGACGTTGGGCTGTTACGGCGATCCGCTCGCCCAAACGCCCCATATCGACCGGCTCGCGGCATCAGGAATGAGGTTTGATCGAGCGTATTGCAACCAGGCGGTCTGTGCACCCTCGCGTTTCACGCTGATGTTGGGATCACACTCAACATCGACTGGACTCTATGGACTTGGCAGCCAGCTTCGGCAAATCATTCCGAATGCCATCACCATGCCACAATTTTTCGCCAGCCATGGCTATCGAACCGAGTCGATGGGAAAAGTCTTCCACATAGGACATGGCAATCAAGGCGACCCGGGATCGTTTAGCGTCGAACACTTCCACGACAAAGTCATTGAATACCTTGAACCTGCTAGCACCGATGGCGGGAAACTGACTCGAGAAGAGGCTTACTTTTCAAATCAGCGTCTGGGTGAGATTAAGTCGCTTCCTCGAGGTGCTGCCTTTGAAGCTCCGGACGTCTCCGATTCACAATACGCCGATGGCAGAGTCGCGAATGAAGCAGTCAAGAGACTTCGCGCAGCCAAAGAGCGAAGTGAGAAAGATGGAACGCCCTTCTTCATGGCGGTTGGATTTGCTCGGCCACACCTTCCCTTTAGTGCGCCCAAGAAATACTGGGACCTTTACGATCCGATGGCACTTCCGATGCCTGAGCATGAGGAACTCCCCAGCGGAGCCCCGGGCGTCGCAGGCAAGCGGGGCGGCGAAATCACAAATTACAAACCCGTTCCAAAGGATCCAAAGGCGAAGTTCGACCCGTCGCTTAAACGCGAGTTGATCCATGGCTACTACGCCAGCACAAGCTTTGTCGACGCTCAAATCGGAAAAGTCACCAATGCCCTATCAGACCTCGGCCTTGCCGAAAGCACGATCGTCGTTCTCTGGGGTGACCACGGTTTCCATCTGGGCGATCTTGGAATTTGGACCAAGCACACCAACTACGAACAAGCCAATCGGATCCCCATTCTGATCGCCGCTCCAGGTGTTACCCAACCGGGATCTTCATCGTCTCAGCCAATCGAAAGCGTCGATATATTCCCAACACTCACGGAATTGAGCAAGCTACCAAGCCCGGAAGGCCCTCAACCGATCGACGGCGTAAGCATGGTGCCCGTATTGAAGAGTCCCTCGTCACGCGTTCGCGACCACGCCTATCACATCTTTCCCAAAAAGAAGCTTGGTCGAGCCATCCGCACTGAACGCTATCGAATGGTTGAATGGCGTAGTTTTGGCACAAATAGCATCAACGCGGAGTACGAGCTCTATGACTACGAGTCGGATCCATTGGAAACCATCAACCTGGCTGAAACAAAGCCAAAAGAGCTGCAACGCTTGAAGGCAATATTGGCCGAATACCCGCCACCTGCTCCTCGCAAGCCGAAGCCGAGAAAACGAAAATGATCTAACGCCGCGTCACGGTCTCACTCAGGTTCAATAGCACCGCCGCAATTTGAGTCCAAGCCGCGTGCTCAGTGAGATCTTCACCGTCGAAGTCGCTTCTCGGCCATTCGCCGATCGAGGTCACCGCTAACGCTTCGTCGCGATCGCTGGCGAACTCCTCGAGCATGTGTTTATAGAGACTCATTAGAGATTCGATCTCCCGCGAGTTGGCCCCGCGTCCAACAACTTCTTCGAAGGCGTTTTCCATCCGCATCGTCGAATCCGAACGGGCATCCTCCAGCCACTTAGCCGCTAGGACTCGGGCGGCTTCAGCAAATTGCGGGTCATTCATCAAAACAAGCGATTGCATCGGAGTATTGGTGACCCCTCGCGAAACGGTGCACATCTCTCGATTAGGTGCATCGAAGGCAGCCATTGAAGGGTGGGGACTGGTTCGCTTGACAACCGTGTAAAGACTCCTGCGATAGAGTTTCTCCCCATGATCTTGAACGAATACCTGCAGTGTTGCTGGCGTGCTGCCAAAGTGACTAACCTCTTTCCACAGACCGGGTGGTTGGTATGGCATGACACTTGGCCCACCAATACGCGGCACTAGCAGACCACTCAGGGCGAGGGCCTGATCCCTTATTGCTTCCGCGGACAATCTAAAGCGAGCTCCGCGGGCAAGCCAGATATTCTCCGGATCACGGTTGAGTACTTCTTCGGTGGCGACTGATGAACGACGGTACACGCGACTCTTTACAATGTCGCGGAAGATCTGTTTGGTATCCCAACCAAGGTCGATGAATCTCGTTGCCAGGTAATCCAGAAGCTGCGGATGCGAAGGAAACGAGCCTTGAGAACCAAAATCCGCTGACGTCGTGACTAGCCCCCTGCCAAATAGCATCGCCCAAATTCGGTTGACGGCGACTCGGGAAGTGAGTGGATGATTTTCAGATGTCATCCAGCGAGCTAGATCCAATCGATCCGCATGCCCTTTGGGATTCCTTGCAGTCATCGCCGGCAACGCACGGGGAACACCGGTGGAAACCAGCTCCTCCGGTGCATCATATTGTCCCCTAGCCAGAACATGAGTCGGTCTTGGCTTGGTGGCCGTGTCCATTACCATCACTCGGTGTGGATCCGTAAGGATTGCCATCCGCTCTTTGAGATTCGCAATTCTTGTTCGCAAACGCTCTAGGCCAGGTGCCAATTCACGAAAAATGCGGTGAACGAACTCCTGTTCAGCATCCGTCCATTCGGAGACATCACGACGAAGGATCTTCAAGGCTTCATCCGGGAGCGAGATTCCCTGTTCGTTGCCTGAAAATGCAGAGATCTTCCAACGATAAGGCAGTGACTTTTGGCGACCAAAAAACAACATCACCGAAAGAAAAAAATCAGATTCCAGATCAATCGGGTCATCAAAGGTCAACTTTAAGTCCGTCGCCTGTTCGTTGCTCACCGGTTGCCACCATTGCAGGTTGCGTTCGTCAATGACGTTCACCGCTGAGTGGTCGGGGTGCGAGGACGATGCGGTTGCTTTCGCTATCTTTCGTTGACGATTGAAATCGACCTGATCGGCAGGCTGTGATTGACTGCTCACGAGCACCGCCGTCACTTTGGGGCCGCCCTCAAAGGGGCTTAGTTTCGCCGGCGATTCACGAGCCGGTTGGTCCGATGCAGCCTTGTCGTCGGCAATAGAAAGCGGCTCAAACCGAATCTGAATGCCGCTCAGGTTTCGATAACTCTTTCGCAGCCCTCGTGGGATCTCCAAAGAATGGCTGAAGGCATTCAGTCCTCCGGATGGATTTTCCAAAGTCACCCATCCGTCTTCATCAACACTGAATGGACCGGGTCGATTTGGCGACGAGACCCCAAGTGATTGCAAATCATGGACCTCATAGTCGACTCCAAGACGTGTGATCTGGCGTTGCTGATCATCCACCCACTCAGAGAATCCGCTCTTGGCATGGCTGAGCTGGAGCTCAAGTCCCATGAGATCTTTACGAAGAGTTTCCAGCTCACGTTCTTTGGGAAGCGAAGTGATCGCTTCGATTACCGGTGACGAGTTGCGTCCGGCATTGCCATCGAGCCCGCGATCTGAGAGCTGATTGAAGAATGCAAAGAACTGATAGTATTCCTTCTGCGAGAGCGGATCATATTTGTGGTCGTGACACTGAGCGCAGCCCATCGTCAATCCAAGGAACACTTCCGCGGTCGTCTTGACGCGGTCGGCGG
>JBCCKZ010000102.1:0-11988 GCA_039027135.1 Planctomycetota bacterium | reverse complement strand
CAGTGCGAAGTAGTGACAGCATTTCGCCGTGCAGTGATCGCAGAGATTATCGCTAGGATCGTAATCCGTACGCCGTAGACGCGGGGTGGAAGCGTCTGACATATCAAACGACCGGTTTAGCTGGCTGCGACTTCTTCCTTCGAATCACTGTCGCTTGTTTCGGCAACCGGAGCATCATCACTGGATACCTCTTCCGCCGTATCGCCATCGGTTGCCGCTGGAGCCGAGTCAAAGGCAGGCTTGACGGCCTTTCGCTTGACGCGATCGTTCTTTCCAACAAATTCTAAGATCGCTCTTTGGCCAGCATCCCCGAGACGCGGCTGGGCGAGCTTCAAAACTCGGGTGTATCCGCCGGGACGATCAACAAACCGAGCGGCTACAACATCAAACAGCACTGCGACGGCTTCACGGTCGCCAATCAACTGCAAGACACGCCGCTGTGCGGCAACGACTGGCGCTCGAGCGGCAGCCCATTTTTGCCAATCGTCGCTCTTACGCCACTTCTTGTACTCTTCGCTTCCGCGAGCAGCGGTAGTCGCGTACTGCTGAGCTTCCTCAGCGTGGGGCAGTGACTTCTTTGCGATGGTGACGCACTTCTCAACAAGCGGTCGAACTTCCTTGGCCTTGGCAAGAGTTGTCACGATCCGACCTGGCTCCGCCGGTGCATTTTCCAAGAACTCAGGATCACGCTCGGTCAAAAACAAAGCGCTGGCCAAGTTTCGAAGCATGGCTTTGCGATGAGCTGGGCTGCGGCCGAGTGTCCGGCCTCGTCTTCGGTGACGCATGATGAATTGGTCAGATGTAAGGAATTTCGAATAATGGTTCCCGCAATCGCGGGCGATTTGATCGATCTGATGGGATCAGATCAAAACATGGGCTGGCTGGGAACACGCATTCCAAGGTGCAAGCCGTACTGAGCAAGCTTCTCTCGGACTTCGTTGAGTGTGGTGTCACCAAAGTTGCGAACCTCAAGCAGCGAATCTTCAGTGCGTTGAACGAGGTCGCGGATGGTTTGGATATTCTCGCTCTCAAGACAATTGTTCGCACGAACGGAAAGCTTCATATCCGCGAGGGTCATATTCAGCTTGGCTTCAAGCTGGGCCTCTGGCGAGCCCGCACCACCGCGAGCGGCCGAGAAAATACTCGGCCCCAATTCTCGGTATTGTACGAAGGGGTTGAGGTGCTTGCGAAGGATCTTTGAGGCTTCGATCAACGCCAGTTCGGGCGAGATACTTCCGTCGGTCCAGATCTCTAGGTTGAGCTTATCGAAGTTGGTCTTTTGGCCAACACGAGTTTCTTCGACGTCATAACGGACACGAACAATCGGGCTGAAAACAGCATCGATCGGAATGATCCCGATCTCGTGATCAACGCTGCTGTGCTCGGTGCTTGGCACATATCCACGGCCACTCTCAACAACCATTTCGACAACGAACTCGACATCCTCGGTCAACGTCGCCAGGACGTGATCCTTGTTGATGATTTCGACATCGGCATCAGTCTCGACATCGCCGCCGGTGATCACGCCAGCCTTATTAGCTTCGATGGTGATCACGCGAGTCGCGTCGCTGTGATTCAAGACGACTAGACTCTTCACATTGAGAACGATCTGGCTGACGTCTTCAACAACGCCTGGGATCGAGGTGAACTCATGTTGTGCGCCACGAATTTTAATCTGGGTGACGGCACTTCCCACGAGGCTGCTAAGCAGGACTCGACGAAGGCTGTTGCCCACCGACGCACCGAAACCACGCTCGAACGGCTCAGCAGAAAACTTGCCATAGGTCGAGGTGAGGGTTTCGCGATCGACTTCTAACTGGCTTGGAAGCTCCATGCCACGCCAACGGATATGCATAGTCAGATACTGTCGTTTGAGAGAGGTTGTAAAGTGTGGGGTAGGGCAGATCGTTGCTGACGAAAATCAGACACGCCGCTTTTTGCGAGGACGGCAACCATTGTGGGGAATCGGGGTCACTTCCTCAATTAACTTGACGGTCAAACCAGCTGCCTGGAGAGAGGTGATCGCACTTTCACGACCACTGCCGGGGCCTTTGACACGGACTTCGACGTCTCGCATGCCAAACTTGGCAGCCTTCTCGGCGGCCTGCTGAGCGGCACATTGCCCAGCAAACGGGGTGCTCTTTCGACTTCCCTTGAAGCCACTGGTACCCGCCGATGCCCAGCACAGCGTATCACCTTTGGTATCGGTGATGGTGACCGTCGTGTTGTTGAAGGTGGCATGAATGTGAGCCACACCATTGGTCACATTACGACGAATACGCTTTTTCTTGTTTGTCTTTGACACGGCGAAACTGAAACGGTTGAAAAATGGAGAGTAATACTGTGGCTAGGCGATCAACGAAGATCCTTGACGCCCTTCTTGCCGGCGACCGTCTTGCGAGGCCCCTTTCGCGTCCGAGAATTGGTCTTGGTCCGTTGACCACGAACGGGAAGACCGACGCGATGCCGAATTCCACGGTAAGACTTGATCTCGCGAAGCCGGCTGATGTTCTGAGTGACTTGACGTCTCAGCGGACCCTCGACGGTGAAATCCTGCTCGAGGATCGTCGCGATCTGACTAATCTCGTCTTCCGAAACCTCAGAAGCCCGCTTGGTTGGATCGATTCCAACTCTTTCGCAAATCTCACGAGCGGTGTGCAGGCCGACCCCGTAGAGATAGGGCAGCGAGTACTGAATCTGTTTGTCGTTGGGGATGTCAACGCCCATCAAACGGGGCATGGCCAAAACTCCAAGGCGTGCATTGATGCGGGTGGGGCTTCCAAACCACCGGGAACGATTTGTTGCGGGCCAGATGGTGTACAACCGACCTCGGCGCGGTCCTTTTCCGAAGGACCCCCAGCGATGGACCGCGAAATATAGCTCCTGGCATCGGAGTTGCTCAAGGCGACCAGAGCGGATTTTCCGCAATAAATTTGCGTTGGCCAAAAGCCGTCGGGGTCAACTCGCCGACCAGCGATCCCCAACCCGCCTCAGACGGCACCAGGTCGTGGGAACGCTATCGCGATCCGTCGGGATAAAACGGCTGACCGCAAGCAGTTCAAAACCTTCGAAACTCACATCAATGCGAGTATCTCCCTCAACTTGGCTGTGAACGACCGTCCATTCAACCCAATCGCAATCGTCGAGCATGGCCTCGTAAAGCTGTCCTCCACCCACCAAAAATGCAGGTTTTTCGCGGTCCAAACTCATCAGAGCCTCAGACGGCCCCGAAACGACTCGCACGCCCTCACCCAAAGGCGATGCCTCAGCAGTCGCCCCGAGTCTACGCGAGACCACGATCGTTTCTCGTCCGGGCAGTGGCTTCCCTATCGATTCAAAGGTTCTGCGCCCCATAATCAACGTTCCGCCCATCGTGTGGCGTTTGAATCTCCGCAGGTCTGACGAAAGACGCCAGGGCATATCGCCATCGCGACCAATCACGCCATCGGGTGTTGCGGCAACAATCATCGTCAACGGCCGTTTCTTCGAAGCGGTTCTCTCTTCGCTCAAACGGCTACCGGAGCTGAAATACGTGGATGAGGATCGTAGGCCTGGAGATCGAAATCCTCGTAGGCGAAGCCCCAAATGTCTTCCGGGCTCGCGTTGATCTTCATCCGAGGTTGAGGACGCGGCGCTCGCGAAAGCTGCAAACGAGCCTGCTCGAAGTGGTTTCGATAGAGATGCACGTCGCCGAGCGTGTGGACGAATTCGCCGGGCTGCAGACCCGTTACTCGGGCCATCATCATTGTCAGAAGCGCGTAGGACGCGATGTTGAATGGCACCCCGAGAAACAGATCGCCGCTCCGCTGATAGAGCTGGCAGGAGAGCCGATCGCCAGCCACATAGAACTGAAAAAGCAAATGACAGGGCGGTAAGGCCATCGTCGGCACATCCGCCACATTCCAGGCCGAAACGACGAGTCTCCGCGAGCCAGGATTCGTGCGAATTTCGTTTTGCACCCAGGCGATCTGATCAATGGTCCGCCCATCGACATCGCACCACGAACGCCACTGATGACCGTAAACCGGGCCGAGTTCTCCGTTTTCGTCGGCCCACTCATCCCAAATCGAAACGCCCGCCTCCTGCAGCGGCCTGACGTTCGTCTCACCTCGCAGGAACCAGAGCAATTCGTGAATGATTGAGCGAAGATGAAGCTTTTTGGTCGTCAAAAGCGGGAAGCCTTCCGCCAGATCAAAACGCATCTGCCGACCGAAAAGGCCGCGTGTCCCCACACCCGTGCGGTCATCACGGTCATTGCCGTGATGTAGAACTTCGTCGAGTAATTGCAGGTAAGTTCGCATGGCTCTCGCTCAGCTTTTACTGAATCTTGTGAATCCGCAAGGTCCAGTGACGATCACTGGTCATCCCAATCTCCGCATTGATGTCTGCCGGCAAGCAATCATCAACCCAAGCCTGCACTTCGTCGACTCGGTAGGCCGCGTGCAAACTCTGCCGAAAGAGCTGCTGCGCCTCGGGAGCCTCCTGGGACGAATATCGCTCGACAAGCGTCTCAACCAGAGCTTCGTCTGCTGGCCGAGCCAGGTCACGAATGAAGACCCTGCCTCCGGACGCCGCCAGCCGATGTGCTTCACAGATCATGGCTTTGGGGTCATCGACGTGATGCACGACGGTATTGCTTAGGACCCAATCGGCAAAACCATCGTCCCACGGCTCCAGATCAGTCACATCATGGACATCCAGATGGATGATCTCATCGACAGTCGACAACGCAAGATCATCACTCGCCAGCGAGATGGCATCGGGCGAAGCATCAATTCCCACCATCCGTAGCCCTCTTCTGGCTGCAGGCCGATTCGGGTCATCGCCGAGCAATGCTTCAGCCAAGCGTCTCAAGATATCCCCAGGCCCGCAGCCTAAATCTAGAACGCCGGTTGGAGCCTCCGGATCAAGTTTCGGCTCTCCGATCCAATCCAGGAAGTCCCGCACGAACACCTCGTTGGCCGAGGAATGGTCCATCGCGTGATATTGCTCAGCCTCGAGCAACGGGTCAGCGGCTTTTGGTTCGGCAACTCGCTTGAGCATGATTCACCAGATGTCCAAATGATCTTCAACAAAAGTGGGGCCAGGATTGTGACAGCAACTCCCTAGTCTCGCGATCGGGGCCAGGAATTTCCCCTTGCCGAAAATTTGTCCGGTTCGCCGCCACTTTGGGATATTCGTGAGTAAAACATCCCTCGTGGAATCGTTGGGTAGCTTTGGAGGAATTAGGCGAATTGGTTCGCTGCTACCGACTAAACCGACTAGATTAATTTCCCGTCTCGAAAGCGGCGGGCCGTAAAAATAGGGAACTTTGAGCTCGAAAAAACCGTTCGAAGCATCAATCGTGTCTACCTAGATCGCCTATTCAACCAGGTTTTTTTGAGATACGTAACCACTTCGGCACCCAGCTTTTACCATGGATCATCACCCTCATCTCGACGAAAAGTGGGCTACTTTCACGCCTTCTGACTTGTCTCGAGTGGTTTTTCACCGCTTGCCGAGCGTCATTGCGGTGACCCTCTTGGTCGCCGCTGTGATCGCCGCACTCGCGATCGTTTGGCCCAACCGGTACCAGAGCGAGGGAATGTTCTACGTGCGTTTGGGACGCGGTGCTGTATCGGTTGATCCCACCACCAAACCTGAGCGATCCGTTTCGCTTCAGGAAAGCCGCACAGCTGAGGTCATGTCGATCTCACAAATGCTCAACAGCCGCGAACTGCTCGACCGAGTCGTTCGAAAAGTCGGCGTGCGTGAGATCAATCATCCACGAGATTGGATCGAACGAACACGACAGTGGGTGATCGCCCAATCGAGCCGCCTCGGCGGGGGTGGTCTTGAGATGGATGCCAAGCTTCAAATCGCTCACGAGGAAGCCGTCAAGAAGGTCCGTGGAAGCGTGGGAGTCACCGTTCCAAAAGACAGCTATACCGTCTCGATTGCAGGGCAATTGAACGACCCTGAATTGATTCAACAAATTGTTCAAGCGATGATGGACGAGTATACCGTCTATCACGTTGAAGCCCATAAGGCGACGGGATCGGTTGACTTCTTCGAAACTCAGGCCGCTCAGTCTCGGACCGCCGCGGTTAACAGCCGAAAAGCCCTGCAACAAGCCCGCGAAGAGATGGGTTGGCTCAGTCCAGAAACGGCCGAAGCGTCTCTTCAAGAACGAGTCCGCGAACTTCAACTCGCTTTGGACCAGGCCATCAGCAGCCACGCCGATGCTGTTAAGCAAAGTGAGGTCCTTGCGATCAGACTCGCTGCGACCGAAAAGTGGGTCGAGACCGAGGTGGAAGACGTCGCCAACGAAGCGGCTGATGCCATGCAGGCGGCACTTTATGAGGCGAGGCTGATCGACAACGAACGCCTTGCCAAACTTAAGCCTACTCACCCTCGTTATCGCATTCTTCAAAAGAAGCTATCTGATTCAGAAGACGTCGTCGGCAAGGTGAAAGCATCGAGAAAGCAGGCGACCGAGGCCCTAAACCCGGTTTATGTTTCCCTACTCGCCGAGCATGAGACCTCGCTCGCGCGAGCGGCAGGAATGGAGAGCAAGCGAGATTCACTGAAACAGGGTTTGGAAAAAGCCCAGAGCGACCTTCAGCGTCTCAATCGAGACTCAACCGAGCTCGCTCAGCTGGCATGGGAATCTGAGATAGCCGAGAAAAACTACCTTGATCACGCCCAGAGCCTCGAAGCTTCTCGTGTATCCGCCGAACTGGATCGGCAGAACATGTCGGACGTGTCGGTTATCCAACCAGCAACACTCAATTTGAAGAAGGTTGGTCCGCCTCGGATCGCATTGATTGCTCTTGGTGGGATGATCGGCCTATTCCTGGGCGTCTGCCAGAGCGTCGCCCGGCCTTTGCCCACCATTCCCAGGAACAAGAATCGGATCGAGGCGTCAAAAGAAAGCTCGTTGGAAGCTTCGTTGCCACGCTCCCCCAAGCCTGCCAGCGAAGTTGAATTCGAAGGCCAAGTTCCCATCGGCACCTCTGGTAGCGAGCTCCAAACAACTTCCTCCATCCCCCACCCAACGGCGCCGCGTTAGCGGTCGCACTCAAAAGACAACGCAAAGGCTATCTCTCGTTCCGTACTCCTAATCGATTCCTCCATCTGAACTTCACGCACGGGGCCCGTGGTTCATTCACCTTTGACTCACAACAAGACGCACTCCCCGACTATCAAGATGATTGTCCCCCATCCCCAAAATGCTCCGCAAACGCTTGGAAGACGCTCTAGCGGAAGTCTCACGGAGGCCACACAGCCGTGCTCGGAGCATTCTTAACCGCCTGGACAGGCCGAAGCACGAGGAGCGATTCACTAGCTCGTCGACGTCGTTCGGTCGCCAACCCTTTCGAAGTGGATCGTAGCTCTTTCGAGAATCAAATCGCGCGCGAGCGAATCCGCTCATCCCGCCGAGCCATTCCGTTTTGCGTACTGCACATCAACCTGCAGTCAAACCGTCATACACTCGGCAAGGTTTCCAGATCACGTTTCTCAAAAAGACTGGTAAGTCAAACCCACCAATTGCTGAGCAACAATCTTCGTTCGACCGACGAGTACTCGCAGTTGGGCAGGAGACGTTTTGGCATACTGCTCGTTGACACACCGGAAATGGGTGGTCGCGCCGTTGTCGATCGGCTCGAGGGCCTGTTCCATGATCGAGACATTCAAGTTTCCATTGAGTTGATTTGCCATGATCCCAATGGCTTCGGCGGAAACGACGACTCCGGAGACGGCCTTTCAGGCCCAGTCAGCCGACCCGCCAGTCAACGCGATGTCTGGAATTCCCATGCCGACGAACCGTCGCTGCCTGAAGTTCATCCTTTCAACGATTCGGTTAGCCTTTCGACTGGTTTCGAGTACGAACCAGACACTGACTTCACCTCCCCGAACGGTGCGGTCTCGATGATGGATCCTGTTGGCGCAACGCCGGCGGGTGTTGCAACCATCGGTGGTCTCAAGCTGATCTCCGATGACGTGGAGACACATTCGCTGGAGCCTCGTTTTCTGAGGTACGATTCGTGCCAATCGGATCGCAGCTCTGACAGTGACTCGTCCACCCTGCAAAGACGCCACTTGCCGAAACACTCAGTCGGCAAGAGACTTGCGAAACGTTCTCTTGATATCTCGGGTGCACTTATTGGTCTCATCGCATTCTCGCCGATGCTCGCCGTTGCGATTTGTTTGATACGTCGCCAAGATGGCCAACCGGCGATCTTCAAACAACGCCGCGAAGGCCTCGATGGCAAGCCGTTTACCATCTACAAGCTGCGGACAATGGTGGCAGACGCAGAGGCGACTCAGCACGAACTGCGCGCTTTAAGCCATCGAGACGGACCAGCTTTTAAGATCAGCAACGACCCCAGAGTCACGCCAATTGGTGACTGGCTTCGTCGAACCTGCGTGGATGAACTTCCTCAGCTTTGGAATGTTCTCAAAGGCGACATGTCGCTTGTTGGCCCCAGACCACTTCCGTGGGATGAAAGCCGTGCCTGCAGTCAATGGCAACGTCGTCGCTTGGATGTTAAGCCTGGAATGACGTGTTATTGGCAAGTCAACAAAGAATCTGTCCAAGCCTTTGACGATTGGATGCGGCTCGACCTGCGATACGTCGAGAGATTCAATCTTTGGGAAGATCTGCGGCTGATTGCCCGCACCGTATTGGTCCCGCTCATGGGACGCGGAAAGGAGTAGTCAGGGGTGCCTGCTGCCGAATCACTGGCTGCCGCGAGCGTGCCCTCGGCGGGGCAATCTCCAATTGATGCGAGAGTTGTTTTACTTACGCATTACATCCCGCTTTATCAAGTGCGAGTCTTGCAGCAGATCGCAGCGGCCGTTCGGGAGTTCCACATCTTGCTGAGCACGCCGATCGAACCCAATCGTGACTTTCAGCCGGATTGGTCGGGACTTGATGTGACCGTCCAAAACTCCTGGACACTCCGCCGACGTTGGCGGCATAAGGCCGGTGGTTTTGAAGACCAACTCTATGTGCATGTGCCCTACGACACCTCAGCAAGACTTCGTGAACTGAACCCTGATGTTGTCATGTCTCTCGAACTTGGCGCGCGTTCCTTGGGTGCGGCTTGGTATTGTCGCCGAGCCTCAAAAAGCAAGCTTGTTCTGTGCACCTACATGAGTGAACGAACGGAGCAAAACCGAGGTTGGCTGCGACGCAATCTGCGTAAGAAACTTCTCAAGCAAGCCGACGCGGTCACCTATAACGGCCCATCATGTCGAAGGTACCTTGAGACGTTCGATGTCGAACCATCAAGACTATTTCATCTTCCCTATGCCGCCGACGACCGCACACTACACAATGGGCGAGTCGACCGAGACGAGTCCGCGTCTCGGGGAAGACTACTTGTTGTCGGACAGCTAACGGCGAGAAAGGGCGTTGTTCGGCTCGCTGCCCAAATAGATGAGTATTGCAGGCGTCATGCGGATCGAAATATCGAGTTGATTTTTGCGGGCAATGGACCTGAGAAGTCAACGCTTCGTGAGTTTGTGACGGCGGAAAACTTGACCATCCAGCTACTCGGCAATGTTCCCGCCGAGGATTTGTCATTGTGGATGTGCCGCAGCTCAGCCGTCATCGCACCAACGCTCGCTGACGAGTGGATGCTGGTTGTTAACGAAGCCATGCACGCGGGTGTTCCCGTCATCGGAAGCCTACATGCCCAAGCAGTCACGACGCTGATCGAAGACGGTGTCGACGGATGGCAGTATGATCCCGCCGATGAATCAACCATCTTCAGGTCACTGGACCAATATTTCAGTCTTTCCGATCAGGACCTAGCCGCGATGAGACTCGCTGCTCGCTGCAAAGTTCACAGCCGTACTCCCGCCTGGGCCGCCAGCGGAGCGATTCAAGCCATCCAACATGTCATCAATGGTCGATAGTTCGATGGCGAATTCAAAACGACAGGTGTCATCGGGGGCGAACTTGCCTACGGCTTCATTGTCGATCGATCTAGATAACCAATGGGCCTATCTTAGGGCCGCCGGAAAGGAGGACTGGGCACACGCACCCAGCTATTTCGATTTCGTAATCGATCGGATCGTTTCGGTAATCCGATCGCACCAGCTGCCCCTTACCGTTTTTGTTGTCGGACGTGATTGTTTGAACGAAGACGACGCACACCACATCGCCTCGTTGAAGCGAATCCAGGATGTCGAGTTCGCCAATCACTCGCTCGATCACCTCCCTTGGATGCACACACTTTCCGACTCGGAGGTTGAACACCAAATCACCCAAGCGCATCAGCTGATTGAAGATTGCGGTGGCGAGTCGCCAATCGGTTTTCGCGGCCCCGGATTCTCGTGCCCGCCAGAGGTCATCCGAATACTAGAACGACTGAACTACAGATACGATGCGTCGAGCTTTCCAACCTCGATGGCTCCGATCGCTCGAGCCGTTTTTCTGGCCAGAACGAATCTTAAGGGAAAGGAACTCGAACGGGCTAAGAAGCTCTACGGTGGCTTTGCATCCATGCGAAAGCCCAACCAGCCCCATGAGATGCAAGGTTCTCCACTGGTGGAAGTGCCAGTCACAACGATGCCGCTATTGCGCACTCCGATTCATTTCAGCTACCTCATGTTCTTGGCTAGTTTTTCTGAGCTGGCCGCCAAGGCTTACTTTCAAATGACACTCAAGATGTGCAAGTTCACGGGCACATCACCTTCACTGCTATTGCATCCCCCGGACTTCATGGGAGCTGACGATTCCCACGATCTCGGCCACATGCCGGGCATGAAGATGACGGCCTCAAAAAAACTTGCTTTTATGCACTGGGCTTTAAAACTCTACAGCCGACACTTTGATGTGCAAACGATTGGTTCTTGGGTCGAAGACCACTTCAGAAAACATGTCGATGCATCGGAAAAAGTAAGCCCCGGCCAAGGCCGGCCGGCGTTCCACGAACCCGAACCGGCAACGATTTCCTCGTGATTAAAACAGCTTCCACATGATTGATCTGGGGAAAAAGAACGTTCTCGGCATTGGTGTCAGCGCAATTGACTATGAAGCAGCGGTCGCCCGGGTGATCGATGCAGCCAAGGCACGACAGCCACTCGCAGTTACGGCGTTAGCAGTTCATGGAGTCATGACAGGTGTGAGCGATCGCGTTCACAAGTACCGGCTCAATCAGTTCGATCTCGTTTGTCCCGACGGCCAACCCGTTCGCTGGGCGCTGAATCGCATCCACGATTGCGGCTTAGCGGATCGAGTTTATGGGCCTGAGTTAACACTACGTCTGTGCGAAGCTGGCTCGCTGCACGGAGTGCCTGTTTACCTGTTTGGTGCCACCGAAGAGATGCTCGATCAGTTCGCCGAAAAGCTAACAGAGCGTTTTGAGGGCCTGCAGATCGCGGGACGGCGAGCCTCGAAATTCCGACAGCTATCAGCTGAAGAAAGAGATGAACTTGCGGAGGAGATTCGCGAATCGGGTGCCGGGATGTGCTTCGTGGGCCTTGGCTGTCCACGTCAGGAGGTGTTCGCTTACGAAATGCGACAAAGAGCTTCGATGCCGATGATTGCCGTTGGCGCCGCATTCGCGTTCCACGCTGGAATGCTTGCACAAGCTCCTCCATGGATGCAAAAAAGGGGGCTTGAGTGGTTCTACCGTCTCTGCAAGGAGCCTGGTCGCCTTTGGCAACGATACGCAACGACCAATCCCGCCTTCGCGACTTTAGCGACACTTCAAAAGTTGCGACTTTACGCCGGAAAAATAGACGTGGGTGACGAACCCACAGATGAGCTGCGTTTTGGTTAGGCTAAGACAACTGAATTCGCCCCTTCCAAACACACCTTTGCATCCCATGCACCCCACCTCAGAACGTCTTTCCAAATTCAAGGGAAAGCTCGCCCTTCCTGTACTCGTCTCGTCATTCGTCGGAGCGACCGTCTTTTTCTCCGGCGGCCTAGATCATTCGTCAGGCACCGGCGAACTGGCCAACGCCTATCTTCGATCGCTTGAAGAGGCT
>JBCCKZ010000101.1:0-12040 GCA_039027135.1 Planctomycetota bacterium | reverse complement strand
TCTCGTTTTGCCAGATTGTTTTGCGGCTCATTGTTTCTAACGCCAATGAAGATCCCAAGAGCAATCAGGCCTGCAATGAACAAGGTCAGAACAAAGTATCGTCCGCGATAGCCATGATGGATTTCAGATTTTTCGATCAGCTGTGTGAGTCCAACCGTATGGCCGGTGCTTTCCGACGATGCCGATGGTTCATAGTTCTCAACGGCGAGTCTCTTCAATTCGGTCGCATGACTCAGTTTGGTTGACGAGAAATTATCGCGAATATGTTGTGCGATCTCTTGCATCGACGCTGGTCTGGCAGCGGGCTCGGGTGACAACATCCAGTCGGTAAGCGCCTGCGTCTCATCGGCCAGGCGTCCCAAGTTTGCGTCTTCATTCCTGCTCGATGCGGACGTTAATCGTGGAGGTGGGGTGGATCGGCGTTTGACTTCCGCTTGTAGACGCTCCAAGTTGGCTGCTTGGTCCGAGTGATCACACCACGGCGAGGATCCCGTGATAAGATACTGAAGAGTGCACCCGAGTGAGTAGATGTCTGCAGCGATGATCGCCCGCCGATCCGTGAAAACGCCGTGCTTCCTCTTTCCATCGGATCCCGTGCCAGTTGCTCGAACGATGGCCGCCTTAATCTTTTCGGGGGCCATGAATGCGAGCGTTCCAAAAACTCCTTGGATCCCTTTGAGATCCTCATCCAATGCGGCCGTGCCAAGATCGAGGACCTTGACCACGCCATCGACGCTGAGCATGACATTCGATGGTTTGATGTCGGCATGGCCCACACCGCTGTCGTGCGTATAGGCTAGTGCTTCAGCGATCTCGAGAACGATTGCCAGGGCAATTTCTATCGATAGTGGGCCGTGGCTCTTCACAAGTGATGCGAGGTCAATGCCCTCGATCAGCTCCATGACAAGATAGGGGTGCCCGTCAATCAGGCCCGCGTCGGTTGCTGTGACCACGTTGGGGTGATTGAGTCTTCCATGGGCTCTCCACTCGTTAAGCACTGCCTCGGCGCGCTGGCGTGATGCAATGGGGTCATCCTCGTCGAATCTTTCTCCCAGCCATTTGATGGCGACTGAACGACCAAGATTGACGTGCCGGCCTCGATAGACGGTTCCCATTCCACCCCGGGCCAGCAGACCCGTGACGACGTGAGGACCGATGCGATGCGGGATCTTTGGCTGTTCTTCCTGGAGAATTGGCTCTCTTTTGATGAGCGCCTCGACGATCGCTTGTTCGGCCGCCTCGTCAGGGGCAAACTCGTGGGCGTTTTGCAGTGAACTTGAAAAGGATGTCTGCTCCTCGATGGGGGAAGCCACTACTCCGATTTCGTTTGGCTCGATTCCTTCGATAATGGATTGGCAAATCTCGCACTGATCGACGTGCTCGATAATCGACTCACATTCATCGGGAGATAATTCTCCACTCAGAAATTTCGACAAGCGATCAACGCCGGGACACTTCGACGTTTTCATAATGGACATCTGGGAAATCGTTTGGCCAATCGCAAGTCAAATACAAATCAATACATGTCATTCGTGCGACTTTGGACATCCGGCTGATGTCTAGTCGGGCACCGATCGAAAGCTGATCTCTTCACCGAACTCTTGCCTGAGGCGGGTTAGCACGCGAGTTCTGGCCTTATAAACCGCCCACACGCTAATTCCCAAGTCTTGCGCAACATCCTTGGCGGAGTCATTTTCGATGGTGGAACGCCAAAACGCTGTCCAGACTTGCTCGCTAAAGCCAATTCGCAACTCCTCCAGGACGCGAAGGTGGAGTCCCGAAACATCTTCGGACGTTTCGGGTGGATGCTCCGGTATGTTCATAAACAGATCAATCGCATCGGTTCCGCCTAGCGCGACACCGCCCTTGGAGCTTCCGCGTCGAAGGTCAGCAATTTTGTTTCGGCATAAACCCCACAACCAAGCCCGGAACGAACCGTCATGACATCGATGCTCGAAACGCTCGATGGATCGATTGACTGCCATCATCACATTTTGGGTGGTGTCGTAGGCATCGCTTTCTTGAACACCTGACCGTTGGCACCAACGGAGAACAAGCGGCGTGTAGATTCGCACGAACCGCTCCCAAGCTTCCTGTTCGCCCTCAGCGATCGACACCAAGAGCGTTGGTGAAGTCGGTGCGTCGTCAGGAAAAGCTTTAACGATCATCTGGTTGGTGGACCCTCGGAGAACGGCTGTGCTCCAGTCCAAAGAGTAGTTGGGGGATTTCTGGTCCTTCGACCTAAATTCCCCGTGGGTATTACTTTAGTGTCGCTAATGTGCTTTGTCTTCAACGAAGATTCAATTAATCCGATGGGTATTTCTAACCCCCTCACATGGCCCAGTGGCGTGGCATCAGTGTTTGCACGTTTCATTTCGCCTCGGTGAGCCGTGACCGGCCCATTGCTCCTGTTTTTGCGAGCTTAATGCGTTCGCGAGCGGCAGAATCTACCTCTCTGCCGATGCCCGAGCGTGGTTGCAGATCTTTCTGGCCGGAAATGTCCAAACGACCACGAACTACCTCTTGGAGTCCATTCATCCAGCAAAAAGCAAACAACGAAGATGAGCTTCTCAAGACGCTTCACCCACTCAATTCGATCGAGCTCGGCTCAGAGTCCGCTGGCGGTGCCGGTCAGCCGTGGAAATTCCCGTCGGGGTCGGAATCCGATTCATCGTCGACGGCCGCGAAAAGAGAAGCTCGAGGATCGCAGGCTACTCGCAAGTGACGTTTGTGAAGTGCTCGATGGGAGCTTGCCGGCGGATTTCTTGACCCAGGATCTACGGGTGGCCGAGGGTGAAGCCACTGAGATCATTGATGCGGCCGAGCAGGTGGGTAGTGATGTTGTGGGCTCATTCGCGAGCGGGTTTCGCCAAGCCGTTTCGCAGATCTCAAGAGTGCTGTCTGCCGTCAATCAATTACCAGATCTGGCCCAGGAGATCCCCTACCTTTCATCAGTGCTGCCCGAATCAATTGGTGGCAGCACGATCATCGATACCGAATCGATCAACACCCTATTCGATCTGGCGGGGCGATTCGACACCGATGTTCTGCAACCCCTCGAGGCGTTTCTTGACGGCAATCCAACCGCTTCGGCGCAGAGATTGGTAGATGAATTTGACTTTCTGGAATCGGTTCAGGGCTTGGCTTCAGATACCGATGCCGTTCGGCTGAACTTCGCGCCACTGACACAGGTCGAGAGCACGATCGCAAGTCTGCTAGAACCGATTACCACGCAAGCCGAGAGTTTGCTTCAACAGATTCGTGGTGATGCTCTCGCAACCGAATTGCCATTCAACCTTAGCACCGAGAGTCTCTCGTTTGATGTTCTCAGGGATGCGGCGACGGAAGAGTTTGCCGTTCGGATTCCTAACTTCAGTATCGGGCTGGAGCGACCACTTTCGATTCCTGTTGATTTCAACGCCAACATCGGTTTGCTATCGGGCGGCATCACAGGTGGTTCCATTTCGCTGGATGCGGGATTGGATGTTCGTTTTGGCGATGCTTTTCCATCGGGAACGGTATCGGCAGCTTCGTTGGTTGGCGGAGTCGGCTTAGAGGCTCTCTTGGAAACCTCAATTGCCGACCTGGTTCAAGACATCGATGTTAGCTTCCGTGGCGAAGGATTGAATGTCACGTTGCCTTTCGAGTTCGATGTGGCGGGTTTTGGTAGTGGTAACACGCCGCCTTTACTTACATTGGTTGATGCCAACCCTTTTGATTCGCTTGTACCTGAGATCGATCTGACGATTCCGGAAGGAGCCAATTTTGATCGCGAATCAATCCTTGGCTTTCAATCGCTCGACCCGGCGGGTTTGTTGTCGGCAGTTGAGCAGGTGGGAACGCTGATTGGCGCCTGGGAAGATGGCGATCTGCTTGACACTCGAATCCCGCTGGCCGGTAACACAACCATCGGTGACGCGGTGCAATTCGCCGATAGTTTTGTTGAGAACGTTACCGCATTCCTAAAAGGTGAAGACGGAACGCCAGCTTTCCAATCGATTCAGGAGTTCATCAACCTCATTCCGGGCGTCGATGTTGATGTTGCCGGGGTGTTGGGCGACGCGGTCGCTTATGATCCCGAAACACAAGCTTTGGAAATTGAGCTTGCCTACTTCAGCGAACTCAATCCAATCATCGCGCAGGCGGACTTGAACTTTGTCGCAGGCGTCAACGGTTTTGAACTGGGGTCTTTCACCATGGATCCCGGCGAAGACGGCACCAGCAACACGCTGACAATCACCGGCGATGTCAATACGGGCATGAAGTTGTCAATCGATCTGTCACGTGATGCCACGTCATCGCGTGGCCGCCGCAATGTTGCGGAGACGATTGAGGGTGATGTTGTCGAGTCAACACTGGTGCAAACCATCCTCGAACGCAAACTCCTTCAGTTCACTCGCGATGATCGAGCGGATGGTATCGAAGGCGAAGCACCTGCGTCTCCAACCCCGATCCCATATCCCAATATTGGTCCAATAGACGGCAACTTCCGCGTGGGCAACAAAGTGGTCAACGTCGATTTTGGAACGATCACGCCCACGACAAGCCTCGGTGATCTGATTGACAGTGGAAATCGCTCGCTTCGCTCGAATCCCAACGCTGAGTTCCTTCAGTTTTCTTTCGATGTGAAGGTTGAGGGTAAGAACGTCGTGCGATTTTTCGATTCCGCAACGGTGAATTTACCTAGCGAAGTCGAGGTCACAACCGATTCACACCCTGTGGTGCGAGCTCTCTTTCCCAGCACGGGTCAGAACGGCGTGCTCGAGAGCGTGCCACTTGCAGATCGCGCTGAAGTGACTCGCGAAACATCCCTTGATCGCTTCATCGATCCCCGTGAGCTTGACTTTGGTGAATCGACTCGGCCGATCATCGTTGGTTTGAGAGATGGAAGTGAACAGACAGTGAACTTCGGTTCGCTCGAGGGCAAGACTGTCGGTGATCTACTCGATGCGTTCACACTTGGTTCCGCGGATGCACAGCTAACGCAGGCCGAATGGCTGGGGAACTCTTTCCGCATTCGTGACCTGTCGGCTCCCAACGGTGAATCGACGTTTCGATTGAGCTGGGATATCGAATCACGCGGTAACACGTTGCTCGAAAATTTGCTGCCGATCGGATACGACACCGAAGACACCAACGTCGTGACCAGCCAGCCGGAGGCCCTGCTCAGCGGAACTCCTGTTGTCGGATTGGCACCTCTCAGTGGTGAGGGTGAAAGCGCCATTGTCGGTCTGATTAATACGTTGCCATGGACCGCTCAGAACCTCGGTGTGGATGTCACCAACACCACCAGCATCGCCTTTCAAAACGATGACAGCCCGTTGTTCGTCAATGGGCTCGTCGCCAACGTGGATGGTGGCTGGGCCTACCAAGACTCGAACTTTAGCAGCGCCTGGACGCTACTTGAGGGTGACAATCTAGGTGGCGTTGCCTCACAGATCTCTGCCATCGAAACCACGCTTTTCGCTGGCCGGGCAAACGATCCCGAGAACGGCACTCCCTCGACCATCGAGGTCGTCTCATCCCTTGGCATCCCGCGATCACCGATCACCTTGCCTGAATCATTCGACCCCATCCCAACCATGCCGCTGGTTGCCAATGGATTCGACGCAAATCGCCTTGCCGTGTTGGGGCAAAGTGAGGTGCTTTTGATCGAACGAGGTATTCTCGAGGACGACATCACACGAATTTCGATCCCCGGTGGTCAGGCGGGTGAATCAACCACCTTCAATCGCGGCTTGATTTATGGTGGACGACGAGAAGGATTGTTCTCGGATAACTTCCTCTGGTTTGCAGCCGGTCCAAATATCTATTGGACACCCAATATTGATGGATTCCCGCTTAACCAGCCGCTGCTAGATACTGCAGGTCCAATCGTTGATGTCGCTGTAGCGGCCAACGACTACGGTCACGTGGTTTATGTGACGGGAGACCAAGTACGCTACTCAACTCTGTTCGGTGGTCGAAACGATCGATTCACCAACCGCGATCTGACCATTGACATCGCGGATGACGAATTGATCAATGGGGTCGAATTGATCGAGTTCGCCCAGGGTGAGGCCATCCTGGTTTCGACTAATCAGGCAATTTATGCCAAGTTCCTCGAAGCGGCTAGCGACTTCACTCCGCGAGGTCCCTGGGTCAACCTGACCAACTCAGGTCTTCCCGTAGGAATTCAAATTTCCGACTTGGCCTACGACGACCACTCGGATCGCATCGCCATTTCATCGACCAACGCGGGCGTGTTCATCGTTGATGGAATTTCCTCGGAGCTGGCCCAGATCTACGCGAATCGAATTGTTCGAACGCCGATTGGTCCTAGTGCAACCGACTTTTACTATGCGCTTGCTGGTGAATGGATCTTTGATGTTGATACAAACCAATCCGAAAGTCGTCGTCCCAACTCAGAATCACCCGAGCCATTCGCAACGTGGACGGTCCCCACGATTCCGGGACGCCATGCAGTTCTAACGACTTGGACACCCAAGCCTGATGCGGCAAGAGACGCAACTTTTACGATTCGCGATGACTTTGAAGCTCGAATCAGAACGTTTGATCAAACCCAACCACCGCCTCAGTCAATCCAAATCAATGGGATCGACTACGCCTTCATAGGACTCATTGACAGTGATGGCGATCCGATTCGAGTTACGCTCCAAGATGACACTCTGGGCGATGGCAATGGATTGATTGCAGGGAGCGTTCGCATCGTTCCCGCCGATGGCTTTGGTTCGGAGGATGGATCGCTTCGAGGACGACTGCTTCTTCGGGATATCGTGCCCGGCCCGAGCGTGCGGCCCAGTGATCCGGTGAGTGACTTTGTAAACCCCGCCGGGCTAGGTTCCGACGAACCGACCAATGAGGCTCTCAATAGTCCCGTCGTTTTCGGTCCGGTGCCCGAAGGTGAATCATCCTTGGTGATTGGCTCGCACTTCGATCTACGCGATGGGACGTTCGCGATCATTGATGACGCAGGTCTCGGGTTCGCTCCCGACTTAGGGGATGTACTCTCCGTCTTAAGCATCTCCGGCAAAACCCAAGCTCAGCTGGTCAACGAACGAATTGTCATCGCCGATCTCACCTCCGGCGATTCAACCTTCAGGGTGGATCTTGTGCCCGGCTCTCTATTGGATCGCTTATTGATCGATGCTGGAGTTCGGCTCAACACACCGGAGCTTGCGGGGCAGGATCTCGACGCAGATGGCGAAATTCTTAGCCAAACGTTGAGCCGTCGTGTCTTGACAACCGAAGATTCGGCGGCGGAGTTTGTTCCGGAACTTACCCAGGATATGCCGGGCAACTCGATTACTGCACATCTTCGCGATGGAACGACAGTCGATCTGAATGTCGGCGAGATCAACCCCAACGTCACAATCGGTGATGTTCTCAATCGATTAACGATACGCCGCGGGCTGAGGCGCGTCGTCATTGCGACATTGGAAGACAATCGAATTGTTCTTCGGGATAACTCGCGCGCGATTAGTTCCACCTCAACGTTCTTCCTCGACTGGGACAACGGCCTTGCCAACGGTGCGACGTCCTACTTCTTGGGTGCAACCAATGGCAATAGTCAAGGTGTTGCACTAGGTAAAGAGCTGCTCGATGCCCAACCGGATTTCCAGCAAAGTGTCTTCAGTACTATCTACGACGCGGCACCGAACTGGACAACACTTTCAACGGTGGCTCGACGGTTGGGAACGCCTTTGGAAGATGGGATCGGCAACAACATTCGAAGTCATTCGTTTGAAGTCCAACTGGCCGACGGACGCCTAGCGACATTCGAAATACCCGAAGAAGAACTTGCCAACCAGACCATCAAGGATATCGAGAAACGTTGGAGTTTCTTTGACACCGTTGGATTCGAAAGTGAGCTGCTTGCTGAGGTTCAATTGCAGGATGATCGCTGGGTTGTGATCGACTACACAACGGGCAATGTTCAACGCAGGGTCACTGAAACGTCTCAAAATTGGTTGACGCTGCTGTTTGAGAACGAGATCAATGAAGACGGTTTTTTGCAAACTCGAAAGTTGTCGGAGACCTTGCTTGATGAGCTCGGAACGGCGACGCCGTTGGAGCTGTTCTTTGATCCGAGCGATGCGAGAACGAATCAGCCGGTCTCAGCCCCGATTCAATTTCGTCTAAGCAATGGTGAGGATGTCGTCGTCCAAGTATCTAACTTGGATAACCAAACCGTTGGGAATCTGATTGAAGAGTTGACCGTTCGCCAAGGCGGTCTAACGCTCGTGCGAGTCAGTGTCGACAACGATCAATTCGTTTTCGAAGATCTCTCGTCGCTGGGTGCTTCGCCGGTCAGACCATTCTCAATGAGATGGATCACTCGCGAAGCGGTGGATGCCCCATCGATCGGTGGCCAATGGCTTGGCAAGTTCGCGCCCGCCGGTTTTGAGACGGACGCCGATGGTGATGGCGTCTTGCGAGGTCGCCCTTTCATGGCACCGCTTCCCGGGGAGCTTGAACCCGTCAGCGAAAGTACCGCCATCTCTTCCATCCTGGCTCGAAAGTTGATTCCGTTTGCCACCACGCCTGCTGAAGCAACGGTGACCACTCGCGACGGTCAGTCATTTACCATCGAAACAGGTCTGCTTGAGGATGAATTGACATTGGGTGAATTCATCGGCCGACTAGCAGTCATCAACGAGGATGGCGATACCTTGTTGGCAGCGAGGTTGGTGGGTGACCAGATTCAATTGATCGACCAAACGGATGCACCGGATGGTCAACAGGACGCCGAGCTGTTGGTTGAATCTTCTTTTCCACTGTTCACGGTTCTGGGGCTGACAGGCCAAGTGGAAGCGTCCGATCCTGACCAATCGCCAACTCTAGTTTCCAACTCGTTGTCCACCTCGCGAATCACGCGAAGCACATCGATCAATGATCTGATTCCCGGACTGCCGATCCCCGATGGGAATACCTACGACATTGAAGTCTTATTGTCCGGGTTTCGAGATGGTGAATCGACGGCGACCATCGCCTATCTCAACGAAGCCGAATCGACGGTTGGTGAGGTGTTGGATCGGTTCAATCAATCCGATGACGTGTCCGTTTCATTGGTCGATGGGCGATTCGTCATTCGCACCTCGGAGGATCCAGGCTTCGGTTCAGAATTGTTCCTGCAGCGTCAAATTGGCGTTCCCGTTGTTGGCGAGCTAATCGACACGATGTTTCTCGGTCGAACCGGTGGTATCGACAGTGACGGAGAGATCCTGTTGCTCGATGCTCAGTCCGATGGAGAAGCCCTTGGCGTTCGTTTCTTTCCCGAACTACGTGACAGCAATCTGACGGCGGCCAGCACGCTTGGAACTCTTTTCGAAACCCTGGACATCAACGCCGAAGCCGGCATCGAACAAGATACACCGATTCGCTATACGCTTTCGGATGGCAGCATCGTTGACCTGACGATTCGACATGCATCGAACCTAACGCTCTCCGAATACGTTCGACAGTACGAGGTGATTCGTAATGATCGCGTCATCGTTGTCGCGTCACTCGCTGGTGATGCCGATAGCGGCTTACGAATCGTTCTATCAGACTATTCAACACGCTTCTCGGAAGCTCCCCAAAGCGAACTGACGAGTGATTTGATTGCGGAAGGCGAAGCAATCTTTGGCGGAACCTTCTCAATCACGGTCCAGCCGGGCGCCGCCGCAGGATCGTTCAGTAATCTGCCTTTGCTCTTGGGCGTGTTTTCGCCCAATGAAGGCGGTGCGGCTATTGCGGGAAGTGAGATCAAGCCGGCCGGTAAGAGCATCCTCGATCGAATTCGTATTACGGAACCTCCCAGTTTCGTGGCCAACCTTAGTGTTGTGGCATCAGATATCAATGCCACGGCCACAATCGGTGGCGTCGCCTCGGCGTCGCTGGTCGACGGCAGTGCATCTGCCCTCGGCAGCGTCGGTTTATCGGTGATCATTCCACCGGGACAAGACTCCCTCTCGCTTCGCGACTTGGGCCGGGCCATTGTCGATCCTCTGAACAGCTTGGACTTAGACCTTGATCTTGATGTTCAGGCGAGTGCCGAACTTCAAGCCGAACTGTTCGGGATTCCATTGACCAGCGACGTTCCCGGTGAACGACCTCGATTTGATTTGGTTTGGGATGATGTCATCACGGCTGACCCCAGTGTGCGTTTTCAGCCCGAAAACCTACAGGTCACGACCGAAAACTTTGGTGTGCTGATTCCCGAGTTCTCACTTCGCGATATCCCACGTTTGATTCGTTCGGCCATCGAGGTGGTCAACAACATCGCCAGCGAAGATCTACTTGGGCAACAGCTTCCTATCATCAATGTCTCGCTTGCCGATTCGCTCGCAGCCGTCGATCGTGTGGCCGAGATCGCGGACAACGTGATCAGCAATCCAGAAGGAACATTGGAAGAAGTTGAAGACGCGATTGAACGCGGCATCGAAGACGGTTTAGGACTTGATGATTCACAGCGGGATCAGATTGAACTGGACCTGTTATTCGATGCCGATTCAATGACCGTCCTGGCGTCATTGGATGTTGCGTTTGATGTCATCGAACAGCGAGCCTTTGATTTGAATCTGGCTTCGCTCGGCCTTTCGCAAACCGAATTGGATGCTCGTGGATTGGGATCGCTATCCAACTTCGTTGATTTTTCGGGTAGTGGTGAGTTCGCGTTCGAAGCCGGCGCGATGTTGAGCGCTGATCTCGGACTCGATCTCGTTCAACTTGGATTGCTGACGCCGGCTGCTGGCGAGGTCAGCGATACCGATTTCCAAGACGCGGTCGTGGTGTTTGATACAACCGGCGTTGAAGCAAGTGCTCGCATAGCGGCCGACGACATCTCATTTGATGCATCGATCTTATCAGTGCCGGTGAGCGTCGGACCAGGTCGGTTGGCCTTGGATCGTGATGGCCTGAACTTCGATGGCACTCCTGAAACAAGCGATCGTGCGAGCATCGCTATTCGTGCTGCGGGCGACTGGATCGACGGTCGCAAGCCGCTACTTTCGGTCTCCCCAAGCGACTTTGAGATCGACTACAGCGATGGAGCTAATAGCTTTTCGGATGCGATTGGTGCGGGCATCGATTTGCCTCTGTCGCTGGGTGGTGGCGGCAACACGCAGAGTTTGCAGGTTCAGTGGAATGACCTTTCGCAGCTCAATTTCGAGATCTTGCCGGTTGGGCAAACCATTGCGACGGCGGGGCTGAGCGCGCCGAATCAGATCGCTCTGCCAGACGTGGTCGATCTGATCGACAGCCTAACGCTTGGCGATGGTTTGGTTGCACTGGCCAATAGTCTTCTAGGACTCTTTGAATCGATCGAAGACTTTCTTGGCGATGAGATACTCGGCATTCCCGTTCCACTGATTGGCGAGGGCCTTGAAGACGCCGTTTCATTTGTTGAAGACTTTGTCGCTCCCTTGGCGACTGAACTTCAGAACGCGGATACGGCCTCTGATCGGGTCGCCATAGTGGGCCAGAATGTGCTTTATGAGACACTCGGGCCCGGCAGCAATGGCAATGGTTTAGACGTTCTACGATTGATCGATCAGAACGGTGACGGTGCATTGGGCGCCGAAGACATTCGCATCTTGATCGATACGGATCGCGAAGTGTCTTACGAGATCGCCATCGAGCGTTCCGCAATTTCAACAACCGTGCCGCTAGACCTGGATGTCGGTGGAAGTGCGTTGGGACTGGATCTAACTGGTGACGCCCAGATTGACGTCAACTACGGAATCAACTTCATCGCGGGATTCGATCTCGATACGGGTGGTTATGTCGAGTTCGTTGATGGGAACAACCTTGATGTCGAGTTCGTCGCCAGCGTGAATGATCTTGTCGGTGAGGGGCGGCTTGGGCCATTAGACATCGGTGTCGAGACGATTCCCGCGGCCAACCTGACCGAAGAACAACGTCGCCGTAGCCGCTTGGTCGAGAGTGATCCTAATACGGAAACGATCAACGCATTCCGCGGCAACTTTGGCGTCGACTTCCCTTCCGGCCAGTACAACCTTGGCAGCTTGGGATCGATCTTCTCGGGCATCGATGCCGG
>JBCCKZ010000100.1:0-12046 GCA_039027135.1 Planctomycetota bacterium | reverse complement strand
CAAGAAGGTGTCGCTGCTCAAGTTTTGATGAACTTGGGATTGAAACTCGAAGACGTTCGTGAAGAAGTCCTGAATCTCCTGGGTCACGGACTCGAAGGCGCCGAGGTGGGTGAACGAGGCGGCCGCGGAGGCGACGGTGAAGGAAGTTCTTCCTCGGGGAAAAGTAGTAAGAATAGCAAAACGCCGGCTTTGGACTCCTTTGGTCGAGATCTCACGGAGCTTGCGAAGAAGGGTGAGCTAGATCCCGTGATCGGTCGTGCTCGCGAAATTGAGCGCGCGATTCAAATCCTCTGCCGACGTACCAAGAATAACCCGGTTCTGCTTGGTGAAGCTGGCGTGGGAAAGACCGCCATCGTTGAAGGTTTCGCCCAGAAGGTTATCGAGGGCGAAGTGCCTGACATTCTCGCTGAGAAGCGCATCGTCGTACTCGATTTGGCGATGATGGTTGCCGGTACGAAGTATCGCGGTCAGTTCGAAGAACGAATCAAAGCTGTGATGACCGAGGTTCGGCGTGTAAAGAACACGATCCTGTTTATCGACGAATTGCATACGCTTGTCGGTGCGGGTGGGGCTGAAGGCGCAATCGATGCCGCCAACGTTTTGAAGCCTGCTTTGGCTCGTGGTGAAATTCAGTGCATTGGTGCGACGACACTCGATGAGTATCGAAAGTACATCGAAAAGGACAACGCACTCGCACGTCGTTTTCAAGAGATCATAGTCGAGCCAACGGGCAAAGACGAAACGGTTGAGATCTTGAAGGGACTGCGTGGTCGCTACGAAGAACATCACCGCGTTCAGTTCACCGATGATGCGATTGTTGCCGCTGTTGAGATGAGCGAACGCTACATCACCGCGAGGTGCCTTCCAGATAAGGCCATCGATGTGATTGATGAAGCGGGAGCCCGAGTCCGACTTCGCACCATGACTCGTCCACCAGATCTCAAGGAGATCGACGAGGAAGTCGAACGATTGAACAAAGAGAAGGAAGACGCCGTCGCGAATCAAGATTTCGAAAAGGCAGCCAACCTTCGTGATCAAGCTGAAAAGCTTCGAAAGAAGAAGGAGCAGATCACTCAGGAATGGCGTGAGAAGTCTCAGCAGACCGATGGTGTCGTCGACGAAGAAATCATCGCCGAGGTGGTTTCAAAGATGACGGGTATTCCACTCACGCGACTGTCTACCGAAGACAGCTTGCGATTGATGAAGATGGAGGAAGAACTCCATCAACGCGTGGTATCACAAGACGCGGCCGTGACCGCCGTCTCGAAGGCCGTTCGCCGTAGTCGCAGCGGACTAAAGGACCCCAAGCGGCCGACCGGATGTTTCATCTTCGCTGGTCCAACCGGGGTTGGTAAGACTTTGCTTGCCAAGTCGCTGGCCGAGTACATGTTCGGTGATGCTGATGCTCTCGTGCAAATCGACATGTCAGAGTACATGGAGAAGCACAACGTTTCGCGTTTGGTTGGTGCCCCTCCCGGATTCGTTGGTTACGAAGAGGGTGGCCAATTGACGGAGAAAATTCGTCGTCGGCCGTATGCGGTCGTCCTGTTCGACGAAATCGAAAAGGCTCACCCGGATGTCTTCAACATGATGCTTCAAGTCATGGAAGAAGGACGTTTGACTGATTCCTTTGGACGCAACGTCGATTTCCGAAACACGATTTTGATCATGACCACCAATGCCGGTGCTGAAGCGATCAAGAACGAATCATCATTCGGATTCCAAAAACCTGATGGGGATGCTTCTTATGAGTCCATGAAGGCTCGTGTGATGGATCAAATCCAAAAGGTATTCCGCCCTGAATTCCTGAATCGTTTGGATGACACGATCATTTTCCGGCACTTGACCAAGGACAATTTGAAGACGGTGATCGACTTCGAACTAACCAAGGTGAAGGAGCGGTTGATGGAGCGTGGTTTGACTTTGGAGTTGGCCGACAGTGCTAAAGAGTTGCTGATCAGAGAAGGTGGTAGCGATTTGGACTACGGGGCACGTCCGCTGCGTCGAGCCATCGAGCAACGCGTCGAGGATCCACTCAGCGAAGAACTCCTGCAAGGAAGCTTCGAAGGCAAAGACACCATCGTCGTGACGGGAATTCTCGAAAATAAGGAAGGCGACCGAGTTGATCCGGCTGACGTTTCGACCGACGAAGAAACCGGAAAGCTAGTCGATAAAGATGGCAATCGAGTCAAAGTTGTTCGCCTCGATTTTGCTGGCGAAACTCGTGGGCTCCCCCCCGAGGAGGAGCCGGTTGCAGCGGGGGCTGGTGAGGAATCCGAAGCCTAAGGCTTCGAGACTCCAATTGAGTAACTAGAGACGACGGATCCCTGGATTCGTCGTTTCTTTTTTGGTGAGCCTCGGGCCGGATTCAGCATAGCTGCGACGGCACGGGGCAAGCATCTTCGAAGAACTAACTGTCCCAGCCAACTACCGATTCGGCCGCGAAGTTAATGATTCGGCCGCGAAGTTAATGATTCGGTAGTGCCTGGCATCTGCTTGGCACCTCCGTTCGCTCAGCTGAAATGCGGTTCGTGGCTCACATCGTCACAGTGATTTCTGCGGTGCCTAATGCTCAGGGGAAATGCCAGTGGTGACAAACTTCCGCGATGGTGCCAGGGCTAAAGTTGGCGTATTTTGTGTGCCCTCATTCTCAAAGACCGTCGCTTGAACCCACCCCGACGATGAACAAAAAGATCGAAATCTACGATACGACGCTTCGCGATGGCTCTCAGGGGGAAGGCGTAAGCTTTTCACTTCAGGACAAACTGAACATCGCACAGAGGCTCGCCGAGGTGGGCATCGATTTTGTGGAGGGTGGGTACCCGCTTTCGAACGAGAAAGATACGAAGTTCTTCGAGCTCATTCGCGAGTGCGATATGGGCAACACGCAGGTTTCAGCGTTTGGTATGACGCGACGTCGTTCTATGAAATGTGCGGACGATCCAGGAATGCTGGCGTTGGTCAATGCGAAGACTCCCTGTATCACGGTGGTTGGTAAGACTTGGGATTATCATGCGACGGAAGTGCTTCGCGTCTCGCTCGATGAGAATCTCGAGATGATAGGTGATAGCGTTGAATTCCTCGCGGGGCATTCACGCGTTATCTACGATGCCGAACACTTCTTCGATGGATTCAAGGCCAATCCAAAGTATGCTCTTGCAACGCTCAAGGCCGCGGTAGACGGCGGCGCTGACTGGTTGGTGCTTTGCGATACCAACGGCGGTTCTCTGCCCGAGGAGATAGCCGAGATCACAGCGACGGCTCGAGAGACTTTTCCCGAAGATAAAGTCACGATTGGCATTCATACCCACAACGATGGTGAATTGGCAGTTGCGAATTCACTGGCGGGCATCGAAGCCGGTGCGACACATATCCAGGGAACGATCAATGGGATTGGCGAACGTTGTGGCAATGCTGATCTGATTAGCGTGACGGCGAACTTGGCTCTCAAAAAGAAGGGTTACGAAGTTCTTGGTGGAAGTAAGCTCACCGGCTTAACGCCACTTTCGCGTTACGTCTACGAAACGGCGAACCTTCAATTGCGAAACGGGCAACCGTTTGTGGGTCAGAGTGCTTTCGCTCACAAAGGCGGAATGCATGTTCACGCGATCAACAAGTCCGCCTCAACCTACGAGCATATCAATCCCGAACAAGTTGGCAATGAACGACGAATTCTTGTCAGCGAGCTATCCGGTCGATCTAACATCGTCGCCGTCGCCAATCAATACAATATCGGCGACGACCGAGAGCTAATGGATAAGATCTTGGCGGAGGTTGTGGCTCGTGAGAATGCTGGTTACCAGTACGAGAATGCGGGGGCAAGTTTCGATCTGTTGATCAAACGCATTGCGGGAACCTTCACACCCCACTTCGAACCGATTAGTTATCGGATTGTGGCGGGTGATCGTGAAATTAATGAGAAGACCGTATTTGCTGAAGCGATCTGTAAGTTGCAGGTCGGTGAAACACTCTGGTTTGATGCGGCCGAAGGTCATGGACCGGTCAATGCATTAGACGCTGCACTTCGAAAGGCTCTCGAAAATGCCTATCCCAATTTGCTTGAGATGCGGTTGATTGATTACAAGGTCCGGGTGGTTGATTCTGGCGCGGGCACCGCGGCGTCGACACGCGTGAATATTGAATCGGGAGACGGTCACGAAACCTGGGGCACGATCGGTGTGAGTGAGAATATCATCGAAGCGAGCTGGCAGGCTTTGGTCGATGCGGTTGAGTACAAGTTGCATCGTGATGGCGTTCCGGTAGTTGGCTAAGAGTCTATGCGAGTACCTATCAGTCGATTGGGCGCTGGTCCGCGGTTCTCGTCAAAACCGGACACTAGCGCGTTTCGGCTGAGGTTCTCGGATAGGCCTTAAGTATGCATCGGTCGCGATGTCCGCAAGAGATCCCGTCTCGCCTGACGCTTTCGAAAACCTAGCAATTCCAGGCAAGGGTTGGGTTGGTGTTTTGGGGCCAACTCTCTTTGTTTGCATTGGTGTCTACAAGACTCAATGAGCGCGAGGACGCGATTTCAGTGAGTCGTGGGCGAGACGCGGTGTAACCGCGAAGAATCCGGGCGAATGGAGCACAGTGAAATTGATGCTACCCCCACAAGCACGTCGCAAAACCATCTTTTACCCGGCACCTTCGTTCGCTTCGCTGACAATCGGTTCGCGACTCACTCCGTTCGGGCGACTTGGGCAGATACTAATGTGCAAAGAGAGAATTAGCTCGGCAAACATAGCGTCATGCGATTAAGTGCCTCAGGGTTCAAACCTGGTTCCACTTGTGTTGTCATCAGCGTTTTCCACGTCGTCGACTGCCGTTAATTTCATCGGTAGCGTCAGTCGAAAGCATGCACCACCGAGTTCACAATCATCGATCATGATTTGTCCACCGTGTTCATCCATGATCTTCGCTGTAACCGCCAAGCCAATTCCCGTGCCGCGAGAGCCTTTGTTGGATTGGAATAGCGAGAAGATTCTCTGGCGATCTTCGGGTGAAACACCAGGTCCGTTATCCATCACCTCAACAAAGAAGTTGTTCGTCTCAGTATCGCTGCCCGTGCGAACAACGATCTTTGGCTCGCTGATGTCTGCTTCGACATCGAGTACCGCGTCCACCGCATTGGACAATACATTCAATAGCGATCGGTGAATCGCTTCCGGCTCGATCATCAGTAGAGCGTTAATGTTTGTCGTGACTTGTAGCGTCACATCCGCCTGGCGACATCGATCCTCGATCAAGAGCGCTGCATCGCGAACGAGTTCATCAAGCGAAGCAGGTTTTCTTTCTGGCGTTCGCTGTTTGCTCATCATCAGCATGTCACCGACGAGCTCGCCGATGCGATCCTGGTTGCGACGAACGATTTGCCAGCCGCGGCTGACAGCTGCAAGGTCTTCTTTGTCAACGCCCGCTTCGATCAGGTAGCCACCGCCAGAAATACCTTGCAGGATGTTCTTAATGTGGTGACTGATGGTCGCGATGGTTTCACCCATGGCTGCTAGCCGTTCGTTTTGAACGAGAGCCGAGTAATAGGTGGTGTCTTCAATCGCAAGGGCAGCTTGGTGCCCAATCGCAGTGATCAAGCGAAGGTGCTCATCATTGAATCTCGATTGAATATTTGACGAGCCGGAGGCTTCAGCTTTAGCAAGTTGGTCGGATTGTTCTTTGAGTGAGATGCTAGTGTCTACATACATGGCACCCACGACCCCGTAGCGTCCCTGCAGCGGCACACAGAGGGCTTCGCAGATTCCCCCTTGAACAACAGAAACCGCTTCGGCAAAGCGATTGTCATCCGAGGCATTGGAGGTTCGGACGCTCTGTTTGTTGTCGATAACGTATTGGAGAATGGTTTGGCTAATGGCAATTGGGTTTCGCTGTTCGACGGGTGTATCTTCAATTCGGCCTCGATCGCATCTGGCCGCTGGTTTCAAAGGACCATCGATCTCTTCCCGGAGCATGATGACACCGCGATCCGCATCAACCCAATCAAAGACAAGACGTAGCACCCTTTGAAGGACCTCATCCAAGTCGCCTCCACGACCCACTGCGATCGCGGTTAAGTACATCACTTCGAGTGATTGGTCGATGCTGCTCATCGACGCCCCGGTTTCTGGATCAACGCTGTCGAGACGCTTCGAAAGTGGATCAATTCCGGGTGGCTGAGTCGCCGAAAGGATGCGACTGCCGTCATGGACGGGGACGACGTTGACTTGGAGAGCGGCAGATCGTTTCCCGCCCGTTGAAACCGGTGACGCACCACCGCGGCCGGTGAAAATTAAGAGTGTCGAGCCAATTTCGATGCGATCACCGTTGGAGAGGCTTTCCTTGGTGGTCGTCCGGCCGTTGAATTTGGTCCCGTTGCTGCTGCCGAGATCTTCGAGCTCGCAGTGACCGTCAGCTGCACAGGTGACTATCGCGTGTCGACGCGAGGCCTCCGCATCAGCCAAATGCAAATCACTTCCGGACTCTCGACCGATCAGATACCGACCTGGCGTCAATGTCAAATGTTTGCCCTGGTCCCGCCCACGAACGACGAACAAAGATGGCATGGAAACTCAGCGGGCAATATGACGCGACAAACGGGGAAGCTTTACCAGTTATGATAGCACGTGTCGCGATTCATCTCCGAGATCCCTGCATTGAAGTCGAGCGTTCATGGTTCAACCACCACCCGTCGAAACAAATGACGACCTAGACGATGCGAAGGCCCTGGTGAGAGGGTGCAACCAAGTCGTCAAGCAGGTCAGCCAGGTGGTCGTGGGCCAGCAGGCGGTGCTTGAGCAGTTGCTCATCGCTATTCTCGCGCGTGGCCACTGTCTGTTGGAAGGGGTGCCGGGACTTGCGAAAACGCTGATGGTCCGGTCGCTGGCCGAATCAATGCACCTGAGCTTTCGGCGGATTCAATTCACGCCGGATCTCATGCCATCGGACATCACGGGAACGGACATTATCCAGGAAGATCCTGAAACGGGACGCCGAACATTCAAGTTTGAGCAGGGGCCCGTTTTTACGCAGATGCTCTTGGCGGATGAGATTAATCGTACTCCCCCAAAAACCCAGGCGGCATTGCTTGAGGCAATGCAGGAGCATGAGGTGACGGCGGCGGGAAAGACCTATCGCCTGGCAGAACCCTTTTTTGTCTTGGCAACTCAGAATCCAATCGAACAAGAGGGGACCTATCCGCTGCCGGAAGCCCAGCGAGATCGTTTTCTATTGCATGTGAAGGTTGAATACCCCACACGTGATGAAGAGTCAGAAATCGTTGATCGTACCACCTCCACGCGGCAAGCCGCCATTGAGCCGGTAATCAGTGGCGAGCAAATTCTTGCTTTCCAGCGAACCGTTCGCCGAGTACCGCTTCCGCCACATGTGAAGGAATGGGTCCTTTCGGTAGTGCGTGCGGCTAGACCAAAAGATCCCGATTCGGCCGATTGGGTTCGGCAGTGGATTGATTGGGGACCAGGACCACGAGCCAGCCAGCAGATGGTTCTCGCGGCAAAGGCACGCGCGCTCTTGCACGGCCGGCCCCACGTGACGATCGAGGATGTGGAAGCGCTTGCGCATCCGGTGCTTCGGCATAGAATCGTTCCAACCTTTACAGCGCAGGCTGACGATGTCTCGGTTGAAGACATCATCGATCGCCTTGTCGAGAAGTTTCGAACCAAGTCGCCGAAGATGGTTTAAGTGGCGTACTGATCGGCGTGCCAAATCGCGTAGCGAGTTTTCATCTTGGAAAGCCAGAACGATCTACCGCGCCTCCGCGGCGAGTCGGGGTGATCACGCCAGCACTTTATTCGTCATATCGTCTACCGGGTCGATTTCCGGAAACCGCTTGAAATGCGAAAGACAAAAGAAAAGCTGAAACTGAACTGACGACCGCGCCTGCCATGATCCCGCTGTATACCAGATGATTTTGTTCGGAAGGTGGTACGCCGTAACGCTGGATAAGCCATTCGGCGAGCTCCCCGCCGACGATTGCGCCAAAGATGAAGGCGGCAAGGAATGTCACGGCGGCGACCAGCTTTAAGACGAGTGATTTCACCAGAAGCTATCTGCTATGGCAGTGGCAAACGGTAGGCGTTTGCACTTCAAGAACTGATCTCGCTAAGAAATATGAGGCGACGGTACTCTCGTGTCATGGCGAAGTTTGCTGTTTGCAATCGTTGCATTTGCCACGCAGAAGAATCTCGGTGACCTCACCGATCTCTTCGCTCGCACGCTGGCTGCTCGCGGTCAGCTTGACTGAGTCGAGGCATGACACGGCGCCGCAATCGATACAGAGGAAGTGCGGATGCGATCCATTCTGGTGCTCGCCCTCTCGAACTTCCTCGAACCGGTAGACATGGTCACCAAGCTCAGTACGGCGTAGCAGGCCAGCGTCCGTCATATCGTTCAGGTTGCGGAAAGCCGTCGCTTTATCAATACCGCTATCTTTAAGCAGAGAAGCAACATTGGCGTGAGTCATCGGTGACTTTGAATTGCGAAGCAGACGCAGCGTTGCCACCCGGGCGGGCGTCGCTCGTAGGCCGGCTTCGCGGATCGCATCCTTGATTATCTCTAGGTCAGCTTGATTCTTAACCATTGAATTTTTTCGATCAACGTTGTTGATTGCCGCCCAGCCTCTCACTCGAGAGGATCGCGATTTGGAGCGTACCGAGTTAAACCGGTCCTGATTTTGCTCGAAAACTAATTTAACCGACCGAAAGTTTGGAAAATAGCTTCTTCGACCTCCGGCACCCCAGGTGGGATTTCGGACGGCGGCACAATCTGGATAATTGCAACTCTTATGCAGGTGCACTGATGTAGACTGTCCCAGGATTTCGTCGAAAGTCACGTGTTTTCCCGGAATTTACTGACAATCGGTGCAGCCCGACTGCGGGTAAATCGATATGCACTTGCAATCCATTCTTGTTTGTGCACACTGCGGGGCCCAATGGGCGAGCTTTGGCTCACCCGTTACGGGATTGTCCAAGAGTTCTAGGTCTCGTTCATTCCCAGTTTCGAAGCTACTTACATTCGCCCTATGAATTTGCCAGTTACCACCGCTGATCAACCTCAGAAGGTCGCCGGCGAAAAATCATCTTTGGGCGGTCTGCCTGATTGGGTGGGAGTTGTTGCCTCAATCGCTTGCGCGATTCACTGCGCCGCGATGCCATTTGTCGTCATGGCACTTCCGGCATTGGGCTTGAGCTTTTTGGCCGACGAGTCGTTTCACAAAGTGATGGTATTCGTCTGCTCGTTACTCGCGATCGCGGCGTTTGTCCCAGGCTTCCGAAACCATGGGCGCAAGTTGCCGCTTGCCGTCGGCATTGTCGGACTCATGTTGATTTCAACGGCGGCCTTCGCCGTCGAAGACACTTGCTGCCCCAATTGCGTCGCCGATGGCGAAATCACTGAATTATCACTTGTGAGCGATCCTGCTCTCCCTCCGGGTGAAGTCGTCACATGCAGCGAGGGGTGTTGCATCGTTGAGGCGACTGCTACCGAGATTAAATCCGAGCCTGCAGAACAGCCAGTCTTGTTGGCTGGTTTCTCGTCTTGGATCACTCCTATCGGAGGAGTGTTTTTGGTGATCGCTCATCTGACAAATCACCGTTTCAACTGCCGTTGTGGCTGCTGCTCGACAACTTAGATGAGCGGAGACGTTTAGAGATCGGCTAAAGCTGCACAGAGCGTCTCGATTTCTGCTTCCGTGGTTTCGGCCGATGCGCTGATTCGAAGCGTACCGGTTTCATTGGTGAGCAGGGCTTGGTGGACCAAAGCAGCACAGTGATAGCCGCTTCGAACTTCGATTCCGTATTCTGAATCTAGGACGGCCGCCGTTTCGGCCGGCGGTAGAGAAAACGGTACCAGGCTAAAAGTCGGTAGCTGCGCAAACAGCGGGCGAATCCACCGGCCCACGGCGCTGGGAAGTGCAGTTGTGAGGTGATCGCAGATGCGGCGGTTGTCTTGTTCAATTTGATCCAAACCTCTTTCCAGGATTCGATCAACGGCAACTTCGACACCTGCGATCGCGGGGACATTCAGGTTGCCCGACTCCATTGCATCGGGTTGATGCACGGGGAACACCAGAGATTCGCTGGCGGTGCCAGTGCCTCCAACGATGAGAGGACGGATCGAATCATGCAACGATGGGGCCAAGTAGAGCATCGCTGTTCCAGCGGGTCCTCCCACGCATTTATGGAGAGGAGCTGCCAAGGCATCCACTCCGGTTGTAACGTCGATTGATTTCGCTCCCAATGTCTGGGCCGCATCAACAATCAATCGAGCCCGGTGTGCTTTCAATTTTTCCGCGATCTCTTCGATAGGTTGTATCGCACCCGTCACATTGCTTGCTGACGTGATGATCACCCAATCCGCATCACTTCCAGCCGCGTTTAAAACGTCTTCTGTCTTGACCAATCCCGTTTGATCGCAGGTGACAATCCGCAAATCCACGTTGCGATCATTGGCTAGGCGGTGCAGCGGTCGCAGAACACTATTGTGATCGGCGGCGGTGGTCACAACGCAATCATTGGGTCGCACCAAACCATCAATCGCCGAGTTAAGCGCTGCGGTACCCGATGAATGGAACGAGATGCAGTTGGAGTCCATCGGATCGGCACTCAAGCCTATCAGACCTGCCAGTTTTATACGGGTGCGGAGCAAAAGCTCGCCCGCGCGTCGTGCCGACCGATAAGCCCCCCGCCCTGCCGTTGCACCTTCCTCGTTCATGTAACGGCACACCGCATCCACGACCCCAGGGGGCTTCGGCCAGGAAGTCGCTGCATGGTCAAAGTAAATCCTTTGATCAGCAGGTTTCAAATCGCTCACGCGTCTCTCAATGGAAGTGTCAAAAGCAAACCACGTGACTTACTGGGGGTGAATCCAGTCTTGGGATCCATCATGAAAAGTCTCTCTTTTCCAGATGGGGACATCACGCTTTAGGTTCTCCATGATCCAAGCCGTGGCGTCGAGCATGGGAGTTCGGTGCCTACCTGCGACACCGACAATAACGCTGGTCTGGCCAGGAGGAACGACGCCGATTGCATGGACCAAGACTATCCCCTGAAGTTCGAACCGCGAGACCGCATCCGAAGCCAACCGATTCATTTCTTTGATCGCCATGGTGGCGTGGGCCTCATACCAAAGATCGGTGGTCTTCTGTATCTGGCGTTCGTCTTCCGTTCGGCCTCGAGTGATACCCAGGAACCACTGTACTGCCCCGATGGTGTTGGACGGCACTGCTGAATCGCCAGGAAGACGGGTTAGATAGTCTTCCACTCGAAGGGGTTCTTCGACGAGTGCGACGAACGGCTCATTCACGGCTAGCCTCCACTGACGGGAGGGATAAGCGCAACGCGTTGGCCTAGGTCGATGACATGATCATCGGTGACATAAGCCTCATCAATCGCTAGTCGACTTTGGGCGGCGTATGTCGCGAGCTCAGGGTACTGGTCCGCAATTAGTCGTTTGACCTCGCCAGCATCACAAGATCCTGATTCGCTCGTGGCATCGAACTCGACGCGAATGCAATCGACACCAGCGACTGCTCGCGGTCCCGCGAAGAGTTCAATGTCGATGTGCATTTGTTCTCGTGTTAGCAGTCAATGTTGCGACCAATGAATCAGTTCTACGTGGGTCTCGGGCCGGATCCGCCGTGTTCGCGCTGGCATCGGCAGAAGTCGCATCATACAAGAACACAAGCCTGATGGTAAAACTCAATTCAACATCATCTCGTCGGCGAGTTGCGGCAGGCCACCGTAGGCGTGCGCGAGGAGTTTGACCGGATGAATCGTCTTGCGTCGGGCGCCGTGTTCAATCTGCATTTTGCACGCACTGCACTGAGTGGTTGCAAACTCTGACTTTCCACTTCGCATTGCCGTCAACATTGGCCAGCCGATACGAAGGCTGTTGCGATAGTTCTTCCGCTGGAGCCCCCAGGTGCCAGCCATCCCCGTACAACCCGAATCCACCGAATCAACTTCTAATTCGGGAACAAGTCGAAGCAGTTGGAGGCCTGATTGTTTCGGGTCCAGCACGCGTCGATGGCATGGGAGGTGAT
>JBCCKZ010000099.1:0-12070 GCA_039027135.1 Planctomycetota bacterium | reverse complement strand
GAAGGTAGCGAGAAACGATCGTTGCGTTGAGGTGCCGACTCGCACTAAACGATTACATAAACCCCTGATTTGGTTGGCGAAACGGATTCACCACACGGCCGTTTAAACCGTGTATTATCTCACACTGTTGTTAATTGATCTGCGATCGACTGAACGATTCAAGTTTCTCCCTGGGGCCCAACATGTCATTTCGAAGTCTGTTTCTATTTCCATGCTTGTTTTTATGTTGCCTACGCGCTTCGCACGCCTCAACCACCGCGATTTTTGATTTCGAAGATGCTGAACCCGCCCCCATGGGAACCAATGTCAGTCTTTTCTCGTCGCCTACGACGCTAGCCAACAGCGGAGTATCCATGACGATAAGCCACGAGACTTCGGTGCCATTTGCATTCTCCGAGCAGACCGGAACCCTATTTGAAGCTCGGTTCGGAACACGCTCCCTGACCATGTTCAATGGAATCAACGGCGCTGCCGACCCCGGCGCACTGATTTTGGATTTTGATTCTGCTTTGACTTCTGCCATGGTTGACATGGGCGATTTTGGCCAGGACGCGGACAACTTGCTGCTTCAAGCTTTTTCGGGCCCATCAGCTTCAGGAACTCTCGTCGATTCAGAGTCGCAGGTACTCCCCGGCGGAGGGAACCTTTTTGTTTTCGACACGTTATCAGTGAGCGGGAGTGGTATTCGATCGCTGCGAATTATTGGCGGCGCTGATGCTTTTCCTAACAGCGTCTTCTTCGACAACATCGTGGTGACCGCCGTTCCTGAACCCAACGCCGCTCTTGCCGCGTGTCTTGGTTTTGGATTCCTTGGATGTACGCGGCGCAAACGGTAGCGTTGGCAAGGCTCGCCCACTCGTTGAGCAACCCTGTAAGTCAAAGGTAACGAACGCCGCGAAGATCTCTAAACGAGGCTTTCGATCATCCATTCAGCGATTCGCTTTGAGGCTTTACCATCGCCATAAGGATTGTTGATTTGTCCCAAGTCAGTGATGGATCGACTATTAACCTCTAGTTTTTTCTTTGCGAGCGACTCTTCAAGGCTGGACAGTATCAGATCTCGATCGGTTCCCACCAACTTGGCCAGCCCAGCTTCGACAGCCTCGGGCCGTTCGGTTTTTTCACGAGTCACAAGCACCTCGCAGTTCAACGATGGCGCTTCCTCTTGAACACCGCCCGAGTCGGTCAATACGATCGAAGCGCGATCCATCAACCAGACAAACTCGTCATAGCTTGCCGGCGGCAACAAATGCACGTTTGGCAAACTACCCAAGAGCTCATGAACGGGCCCTTGCACATTGGGGTTGAGATGGACGGGATAAATCATCGTCACCTCTGGATGCGCATTGGCAAATGTCGCAATCGCATCACAGGTGTCTTGAAGACCTTGCCCGAAGCTCTCCCGTCGATGTCCAGTGATGAGAACCAATGGCTGGTCGCTAACCATGGAGTACTTCTCTCGCCAACGATCTTCGCTCTTTCTCTCCCTCTCAGCCGTCTGCAGCAATGCATCAATGACGGTATTGCCCGTCACTCGAACCTTTTCTGGACGAGTCCCCTCGGCCAACAAAGCATCCGCTGATTTCTGGGTAGGTGCAGCGTGCAGCGTCGCCACTAATCCCGCCACACGCCGATTGAACTCCTCTGGCCAGGGGGCCATCAAGTCTCCGGTGCGAAGCCCCGCTTCAACGTGAACAATCGGTAGCTTGTGATAGAAACCGAGGATCGATGCGACCATGACGGTGGTCGTGTCGCCTTGGACGACAAGACAGGTCGGTCGGTGGGACTGAATGCTCTCATCGAGGGAGCTCAGCAAACGAGAAGTCAGCCCCGCGAGCGTCTGACCGGGACGCATCACAGCCAACTCCAGATCGGGCTTGATTTGAAAATAACTCAAAACGTGTTCGAGCATCTCGCGGTGCTGCCCAGTACTGCAGACGATGGGATCAATCTCCGCACGCGATTGAAATTCCTGAACGACTGGGCAGAGTTTGATGGCCTCGGGTCTTGTACCAAGGACAACCATGGGTTTGAGCGATTGAATCGGATTGTTCTCTGAGAGGGAAACCCCAAGGCGGATGGCCTTTAGAAAGCTGGGTTGGGAGGTTATAAACCTAGTCAGCGAAGTTTGATTTCGCCCCACCAATTTTGCATCTACATCTGCTCATTCTGCAGCCGACATATGGCATCTGACCACTGGAACTTTTTAGCCGGCCTTCTCGGCACCCCAACGCCTCCCAAGCAGGAATCTGAGGATAAACCTGCTCCGGTGGAGGAAGCCGTGGAAGAAAATGCGGAGTCGGGGATCGAAGCCGCGAGCGAAGAACCAACAAAAGACGTCGAAGAAGCCGTCTCAGAGGAAATTTCGGCTGTCGAGGAAACGCCTGAGCTAGAAGCCAGTCATGAAGCGGACGCTGGCAATGAACCGGCTAGTCCGGTTAAACCAGAGCCAAGCCCTGAGGATGTGCTTGATGCATTGACTGCGGTCGCTCCGCCACAGGTCCTACCGGGGTTCGGTCCACCACCACGCTCAGAGGGCGAGTCGACCTATTCAAAGGTCGAGGCGAAAGCTGAGGACGCGGACCATCTTGATCGCGTTATTTCTGGTTTTGGCAAAGAAGAAGACGAAGAGCAGCCTGAACCATCGACAAAGGCCTCTTCAAGCCGCAGCCGCCGAGAATCGAAAGACGATGGGGTCGATGATAAAGACTCCGCAGCTGATTTTGGTGGCAATCTGGACGGCGATCGCGGTGACGAAGAACGCCCTCGCCGCAAACGAAGAGGCGGTCGACGTCGCGGTGTGAGAGGCAGAATTAGCGAGGACCAAGCGGATGCCATCGACCGAGGTGAAGAGGTTGCGGTTGGAGATGATGACTCCGAAGAGCCCTCCAATTCACGCGGGCGACGAAGACGACGGAACCGCGATGATGAAGACCGACCTCGCCGCCCCGCACGTTCTTCAAAGGCCTGGGATGACGATGCAGAAGACGAGGTAGAAGAGTCGGAGATTTCCGCGGACCTCGATGCCCGTCGCGACGAGGAGGATTCAGACGACGATGACGAGGCACCACGCGGCCGATCGCGGCGTCGGGGTGGACGTCGCCGAGGGCGAGGTCGAGGAGACCGCAGCCGTCGAGCCGCCGCTTCCGACGAACTGCGTGATGAAGATCCGGAAGAAGATTCGGATCCGCTGGCCCGAGCCAGTGCGTTCGATGATGACCACGAGGACGACGCTGAAGCAGAAGAAATTCGACGGTCTTCATCTCGTCGTCGCGGATCTCGCCGGGATCGCAATGAGGACGACGACGAACCAACTTCTCGACGGCGATCCGGACGCGGAAGATCGCGCCGAGATGACGAGGATGATGACCAGGAAGAAGACAGCCGCCCAAGAAGACGAGGTCGCGGCCGAAGTTCGCGTGATTCGGATCGAAAAGTCGACCCTGAAGTCATCAAGAAACGTGGAGAAATCCCGACTTGGCTCGAGACCGTTGAAATCCTAGTCGACGCAAATATTGAGAATCACAAGAAGAGCCGCTCCGGTGGGCGTGGCCGGCGGCGATAATTCTCATTAAACTCCTCGGTCCGTTTCGTGGCGGAGCTTCGAATGATGCTTCGCCCGTCGGTGGCAACCCTTGCGACTGTGAGTCGTGAACCTGGTCAGGCCTTAACCGGAGCAGCCATAAGCGGTGTAGCTTTGTGTGAGGGTTGCCGCCCACGGGCGAATGACGACGTGAATTCTTTGGCTCATCCCCAATTGATTAAATCGCCCCAATGGCCACGAAGCCCTACGCCTCATTCCAGTCCAGACTCGATGGGTCAACGGTACGTCTCGAAATGACACTCTCGATAGAGAGGCGTGAGAGATGAGCGCGAATGAGTCCAGCGGTGAAAGCTATGTTGTCGTAGCTCGTCGCTATCGCCCCAAAGGTTTCGACGAGCTAGTTGGCCAATCCCATGTTGGTCAAGCACTCAAAAATGCAATCGAGACGTCACGGGTTGGGCACGCTTATCTTTTCACTGGAGCTCGAGGTGTAGGAAAAACTTCGACAGCCAGGATTTTTGCGAAGGCTTTGAACGACCCCGGTGGACCAACCACGACCCCAGACTTGTCGACGGACGTTGCGCAGTCCATTGATGCGGGCGAAGACGTCGACGTCATTGAAATCGACGGGGCATCAAATCGGGGCATCGACGAGATCCGCTCGCTGCGTGCGAATGTTAATGTTCGACCTTCTCGATCCCGCTACAAGATCTACATCATCGATGAAGTGCATATGCTGACGGGGCCAGCATTCAACGCGCTTTTGAAAACGCTTGAGGAACCACCCGAGCACGTCAAATTCATCTTTTGTACGACTGACCCCGAGAAGATCCCTATCACGGTCCTCAGTCGATGCCAAAGGTTTGACTTTGCGCCTGTTGACGTGGCTAAGATCGTGGGTCGACTGCAGTTCATCGTGGATTCTGAGAATGCATCGGCAGATCGAGAAGCCCTGGAGCTGATTGCCAGGCGAGCCGCTGGATCGATGCGAGATAGCCAATCGCTTCTTGAACAAGTACTTAGCTTTTCCGATGGCACGCTGACCGCTGATGCAGTTCATGCGATGCTGGGGACAGCAGATGACGAGCGACTTCATCGTTTGGCGTCCGCGATGGCGGATCGAAATGCCGTTGAAGTCTTGCGGCAGATCGACGATGCGATTGATGCGGGCGTGGATGCGGGTCGACTCGCGGAGCAACTTCTCGGGTACTTCCGAGATCTGATGACATCTGCCGTTGGTGGAGACGAAAGCCTGATGCGTCACACCTCCGTATCGATGCAACCAAACATTCGAGAGTTAGCTGAGCGGTGGGGCCTTCAAACTGTTCTGGCCGTCGTCTCGATGATTGACCAAACGCTCGTGCGGATCCGACTGAGTGTCTATCCGAGAGTATTGCTCGAGACAACGCTTATCCAGATTGCGAACCTGCCGGACCTGCAAACGCTATCCGATCTGGTTGCTGCGGCTGGTGATCCCTCAGCGACACCTTCAGAAAAAAAAAAGCAGGTAGCAGCGCCCCCACCTAGCTCAGCAGATGCCGTTCGATCAGCTGCTCAAACTCAATCTGTCACACAACCGGTTCAACCCGTTGCTCAACCGGCATCCCATAGCAAGCCGGCGATCGCTGCTGATCCTGAAGCCGACCAAGGGGCTGCCCCCTCTTCCAACGGGCAAGCACCTCCATCACCGGATCGCATTGGCAACGTCGTCCAAACGAACCCAGCCGCCGTTGAGGTCCCTGACAACATCGAAGACTTGTGGCTTGCCGTTCGCAATCTTCTGGAAGACATGACGGCCACGTTCGCGGGCAACGTTTCCAAGGTTCGTCAGATCGAAAAGAAGATCGTTTTGACATTGCCGGCTGAAGCCAGCTTAGCTCGTCGTCGGCTTGAACAAACGGAGCACGCTTCGGCCATCCTAAGTGCTTTTCAAAGGCACCAGCCCGATATCAGAACCATCGAGTTTGAATCAGCCAAGCCAATCGCTAAATCAGTTTCGCCGAGTGAGAAACCGCGAGGACCGTCGCGGAGTCAATTGATGAAAGAAATCGAGAACGACGAGCTCGTCCAAGCCGTCGTTGACATGCTAGGTGGATCGATTGTCCGAATCGAAAAGAAAAGTTCGTGAGCCTTTTGCTAGTTGCCCAGATAGACATCTGAGCCGAAGGAGGAGCTTGCGAATCCTCGGGCGGGTGTCTGGAGTCACTGTCGGCCCCAAAGCATCGCGCTGCTCACCCATCCAACTCAAGCACTCACCGTTGTTGAATCAATGGCGTAATCAACTCACGATCGAGTCAATCACGTGGGCCTCCTCCACACCCGTCAAACGCTGATTCAAACCTCTGAACTTAAACGTTAGTCGTTTATGATCGATCCCCAAAAGATGAAGCACGGTTGCGTTCAAGTCGCGGATATGGACGGGATCCTCCGCAATGTTGTAGCAAAAGTCATCGGTCCTTCCGTAGTCAAAGCCACCCTTCACTCCGCCACCACTCAACCACGTCGTAAAGCTGCGGCCATGGTGATCTCGCCCCGACGTGGGCGCATCGAGAGCTCCCTGACTATAAACCGTCCTACCAAACTCACCGCCCCAAATCACGATCGTGTCATCGAGAAGACCATGTTGTTTCAGATCCTTGACGAGCGCCGCGGATGCCTGGTCTACGTCGAGACATTGTTTGGGCAGTTGTTCCCGAATGGAGATGTGCTGGTCCCAACCTCGATGAAATAACTGGATGAACCGAACTCCTCGCTCAGCCATCCGCCGGGCGAGCAAACAATTCGCCGCGAATGTTCCCGGCCTTTTCGATTGTGGCCCGTACAACTTGAAAGTCGACTCCGGTTCGTCGGATAGATCAGTCAGATCAGGAACGGAGGTCTGCATACGAAACGCCATCTCGTAGGCATCGATACGTGCCAGCGTCTCTGGATCGCCCGCCGATTCATGATGCATTCGGTTGAGATCGCCCAATGTATCGAGTAAACGACGTCGCTTATCACTCGAAAGATCCCCGGGGTTCCGAAGGTAGAGCACTGGGGAGGCCCCCGGCCGAAGCATCACGCCTTGATGACTCGAAGGCAAATACCCACTTCCCCATAGCCTGGAAAACAACGGCTGTCCGGGATTCTTACCGGTTCCCTGAGAGAGCAATACCATGTAGGCGGGAAGGTCGTCGTTCTCGCTTCCCAGACCATAGCTCAACCAAGAACCCATCGACGCATGCCCCATTTGCTGGGAGCCGGTATTGATGAAGGTCACCGCGGGATCATGATTGATCGCCTCCGTCCACATTGAGCGCACCACGGTCATTTCATCGGTGATCGATTGGGTATGTGGCAGAAGATCGCTAATCCAAGTCCCGTGGTCACCACATGCTCGCCCCCCGGCGATCGGTGCAACCACGGGCAAAGTTGACTGCCTCGACGTCATTCCCGTCAAACGCTGATTGCCCCGAATCGAATCGGGAAGCTGACTTCCATGCAAACGGTTGAGCGTCGGTTTGCCGTCAAACAAATCCACGTGGCTGGGTCCGCCTGACTGAAACAGATAGATGACCCGTTTGGCTCTCGGCGTGAAATGCGGAATCGCTGCCTTGGTATCCGGATCGCTGCTGCGATTTTGCACCGCTCCATCGGCATGGAGAAGCTGATTGAGCGCCAATGATCCTAATCCGCCAGCCATTGATCCCAACAACGACCGACGGTCGAGCAAACGGCTTAGCTGCCACGCGGCTTCATGTTCTAGATTCACGTCAGCGAAATCACGGCATTGAGGTGAGGAGTCGACAAGACTCTAGCTTATTGTATTCAAACGCTTCGTTCCGCTGAGCCCAAGATGCCCCTTCCAAATGAAACGCAGTCGATGATCCTTGGATTTCGAAATGCCGATCCTTGGAGTCGACGTGATTTCAGCATTGAAACCATTGGGTCTCGAGACAAACCGAATCCGCTTATCGTTCCATAAAGGAACACCATCCAAACGACGATCGATACTCATCGCTTCGCAAAGGCGGCTTGGCCCACGAGTGATGTCTCGATGATCACAACCACCTCGACGGTGACGCATTTGTTCGACCGACAAAATCGGCTCGATAGCGCGTATGAGAACGGCCTGTCCCTCATGGAGACAGCCCGTGCTTACATTGAAACAAAAGCGAGAATGAATCGGATACACGTAGCTCAAACCGGGTGGCCCAAACATGGAAGCATTCGAAGCCGTTTTCCCGCGGACCGAGTGGCTCGCGTCATCACCGCTTGCCAGATAAGCTTCCGTTTCAATGACTAGCCCGCCCAAGGCTTCACCATTCAAAAAACGAACCAACCCGCAACCGACCAACTCCTTCGCCACGATCTCAGCGGGGCGCGCGAAAAAGGCCGTTGTTAAGGCAGATGAACTGATAATAAGGATGCCTGCATGAGTTTGAGCCAGCGAACGGCGAAACCAGGAGTTTACCGAGCCAGGCAAATCCACCCCATCGCCTCACCCGTCATACACGATGGATGGCTTCACGTTGATAACAACGGAAAGGTCAAAGGCTTTGGCCAACAAGAACCAGGAAAGGTTGACGAGCCTACGATCGACCTTGGTGATTCCTGGGTGATCCCGGCTTTGGTCAATGCGCACACACACCTCGATCTATCCGACTGTGAGAAAATCACTGAGTCAGCTCCCGAGACTTTTGAAGAGTGGCTTTTGCAGATCATTGAGGTTCGAAATCACGCTGATGCATCGGCTCAAATCGATTCGGTCGGCGCGTTGAGTCAGTGCTTTGAAGGGGGAGCAGCGTTGGTCGGTGACATCGATGGCGGATCTGAATCGTGGCAGGTCCGTCGAGAACATCCCATCGAATCGCTGATTTCGTTCCCGGAGATCCTTGGGTTGCAGAAGGAAAGATCGGCACCATTTTTTGAAAGAGCAAATTCGTTCGCAAACAACGCCCCTCGTTCGGGGATAAGCCCTCACGCACCCTATTCGACATCCTTTCAATCTATCGATGCAGCAGTCGCTTGGTCGAGTGATCGACAACGTCCACTGCAAATTCATCTCGCTGAAAGCCCCTCCGAACGGCAATTACTTCAGTCGGGCACTGGACCACTATCTGGGCTCTTAACCAATCTCGGTTTAGAACTTAGCGACCATTTTCCGTACTCGTCACCAAGTCCTTTCATCGAGTTGATTGAAAGGCTCTCCAACTGCCATCGAGGCTGCTTGGTTCATTGCAACGATCTCAACGACGATGAAATCTCTCGTCTTGCCAAGTTCGACAACCTGTCGGTCGTCTATTGCCCACGCACTCACGCGTTCTTTGGTTTTGATCGTCATCCAGTGAGGAAGATGCTCGATGCTGGGATCAAAGTTGCATTGGGAACGGATTCACTAGCTAGCAATCCAGATCTGCATCTGTGGAACGAAGTGCAGTACCTACTTTCGAATCGAAAGGACCTCTCCGAAACCGAAATCTTGAAGATGGCAACGGTCAACGGCGCTGAGGCTCTGGGCGACCAAATTCACGGACGAATTCAAATCAATAAGCCAGCGAAACTGCTCGTCGTCCATCCCAGCCAAACGGGCTTGTTAGACGCAACCTTCGAATGGCTTTGAAACCTCACCAAGTCAATCGTGTGATTTCAATTAGGGTTTTGCCTTGTCAGAAAAAAGCTCATCGAACTTTTGAACCTTCGCTGCAACCACAGCACGACAATATCCTTGGCCAGGGTTGTTTGCGAAGTAATCTTGGTGGTAGTCCTCCGCCTCATAAAACCGACTTGCCTCTGAAACTTTGGTGACAATCGGTGCATTGAAGATTCCTTTGGCATCCATTGCCTTAATGATCTTCTCGGCAGCATCCTTCTGATAACTCTCGTGATAGAAGATTTCGCTGCGGTACTGTGGGCCTTCGTCGTAACCTTGGCGATTCAAAGTCGTCGGATCGTGTGTCTTGAAAAACACCTCGAGAAGCTCCTCGTAGGACACCACGCTAGGGTCATAAGGAATCTCAACCGCCTCGGCGTGCCCGGTCTGTTTCCCACAGACCTGTTCGTAGGTTGGGTTAGGTACATGGCCCCCGATATATCCGGATACGACGTCCCCAACGCCATTCATCCTTTCGAACACCGCCTCGGTGCACCAGAAGCATCCGCCTGCAAATGTCGCGATCTTGGTTTCAGTCGTCGAGTTCGTGGATTCTTCAGCGTTCACTTGTGTGGCTGTGATGAGTGGAAAAAATGCTAACAGAGGCAGGGCGAGCCAGGCACCTGGGGAGCTTCGATGGCTCCGAGAGACTCGTGGTCGACAATTTGACATTTGTTTTCTCCAGTAGGAAGTCTCCCATTGTATGACCGTCGACCAAGATCAGCCGCACCCAAGCTAGTCCGGTAAATTCCCAAGATTCTAGGAATTGGCCGTACTCAGAAGCCAAGACTCAGCCTTTTACCTTGGGCGAGCCAGTCGGTTGGTCTGTCGTAGAAGCTCGAGCAAGAACCCGATCGACACGCAGCATCAGATCGTCCAATTCACGGCTAGACGATGATTCGACAACATCAGGATCACTCGTTTCATCCTCGGCAACGACGTCCACATTGCCCACCAAGTCGCTGTGAGCCACGCTCGCATTACCTATCCCAGATGCGCTGGACGCCTTGAACTCACTGCCACAATGGCGACAGGAAACGAATTGGTTAACTAGGGTCGCTTTGATTCTCACCCGACGACCACAGGTCGTACAGCTTTGGATGAAATGGACCGACATGAACAACTCCGTTGCGAAAAATCCTTACGAGAAGAGGGATAGCCATTCCCGCGAAGTGGAAATAGTAACCCTTATTCGACTAGAAAGCAATAGCCAGCCACTTTGATTCGTTCTACCGCGAATCTATGCGATATCACGCAATCCTTGGCTGTCGTTGGCTTCGGCTTCTGGCCAGTGAAGGGTAGGCGCCGGTTGTGACGCAGACAACTGATCGATGGTTCACTTTGAGCCCCCAACTTTGGGTATGAATGTCCAAGTATTTACCCAGATTTTCAACGCTACCCGGATTGGGCGATCGATCGGAAAATGGCTATTTCGCCCCACAGCCCGACCTTCTTTCGGACGTGAAACAGACGAAGCTAACTTTGCCGGGCCGATGACGCTCGGTTTACTCAATAAGACCGCTGGCGCGTTTGCCCTCAGACCCAGTCTTGTCGGACAAAATCGGCGTTCAGAACGGCGCTTCGTCGTCGCCGGCTTCAGCAAAGGCGTCATTCGCAGAGCGAGAATTCTCGTGGCTTGTGCCGCCGCCTGATTTGATTTGGAAATTCATCGCCTCGGCGGAAAGAAAGTACTTCACATCGCTTTGTGGATCCCTCTGCCAGCGTCGGCCACTGAGCCGATAGGTCACCTCAATTTCGTCACCAACATTCAATTCATCTGCCGAATCGCAGCCGTCTTTGATGAATTCGACTGGAATATAATTCGTGAAATTGCCTCGATCCTGCTCGAGAACCACCAGCCTTTTGCGAAAGCCCTTTTGACCGTAGGTCTTCGTTTCCTCAACAAGATGGACCACGCCGGTCACTTTCGCTTCGCTCATGATGGTAGCCGCCATCAAGGGGCGACAGTTTTGGTGGGTAGGGCAGTAAGGCCGCATTGTAGCGATCGCGAATTGCGTCAGCAATCAAGCGTAGGTTTTGCCCTTTCGCGATTGATCGGGCATTCGCTACCACCTCGTGTCCGTTCACGTTTACTTTCACGGCCAGAGCTCCGTCCAAAGCATGGGCTTGCCACTTCCAATCCGGTGATTTCCCATGAGTCTGCTGATTAGCTGCGAAGGGGAAGGGAAGTGGCTACCTACGCAGACGACGCCGTTGCCCTCGCCCTCGAACATGACACGCCAAGACGCGGCCTATGGTCAGCGTTTTGATCGACGTGGTCCCGCTCATGAATTTGTAGCCAGCTACGCCGAGGAAAATTTGGTGCCCACTATGGCGGCACCATGGGACCGCCACTGGATCGACTTGCATCGATTCCGCATTGGCGTTAATTCGACTCACAGTGATGTTCGCCAAACGGTTGATCAACGCTCAATCGAACCGGTTGAAATTGCGGCAAATTATCTGGCTCGTTTGGAACAGTTGGCTCGAGGCTTGATCTTCCGCGATCAGATGGCCATTCACCTCTCGATCCGCACAAGTCCCCAACGGAACCGTTCGAACAAACCCTCGAGAACCGACGTTGGACTTGTCTACGATTGCGAACGAACAGCCGAGCAAGAGTTCGCAATGGCATGGATTGATGAGATCTACTCCCGCTCCGTTGACCTCCGTATTCGAAGAAATTATCCCGGTCGAGGTCAATCAGCGCCCTGCGTGACTCGAACGTTACGGCGCCGACTAAGTGAACTACCCTACCTGGGAATCGGTGTATGGCTTAACGAACGCTGGGCTTCCCGCGACAACCGCCGTCGAGCTGAAGCCATTCACCTTCTGGTGGAATCACTTGAATCGGTCGTCGATGAGCTACAAGAGTATCGCGCCCAGGCCGCATG